>JACRFB010000012.1 GCA_016218045.1 Ignavibacteriota bacterium | reverse complement strand
TGTCTCGTTGTCCCGCTGTCCCGTCGCGCTTCGACTCCGCTCAGCGAGACACCATTTCGTTGTCCCGCTGTCCCGTCGCGCTTCGACTCCGCTCAGCGAGACACCATTTCGTTGTCCCGCTGTCCCGTCGCGCTTCGACTCCGCTCAGCGAGACACCATTTCGTTGTCCCGCTGTCCCGCTGTCCCGCTACGGGAGCAGGGCGCGCAGGGTGTCGGGAATACGCGAGGGGCGGTTGCTGGCGATGTCGATGTGCACGAGGACGTGTGTGGCGGTGGCGACGAGCGTGCCGTCGGCCTGTTTGGTGATGGCGTGTTCGAAGGTGATGGACGAATCGCCGACGGCGGAAACACGCGAATGGATCAGCAGCTCATCGTCAAAAAAGGCCGCCGCGCGGTAGTCGCAGGTGTTGCGCGCCACATAGAAACGCGAGTGGGTGACAAACGTCTCGGCATCCATCGGCAGGCCGATGCCGCGAATGAATTCGACGCGGGCCTCCTCGAGAAAAAAGAAGTACCAGATGTTGTGAACGACGTTCTGACGGTCCACATGAAAGGAGCGCACACGGAAGGGATACACATGCGGAAACTGGGAGAGGTCGAGGTCCATGTCAGTCGAAGAGTTGTGTGACAATGGTGATGCAGTCGGCGGTATCCGCCGCGGAGATGTCGAGATGAAACACGGCGCGCACGGTGAAGGGATCGCTCAGGCCGGTCGCGATGCCCGCGGCGGCGAGCACCGCGGCGGCGTCGGCGGCATCCTGCCGCGCGGGGAAGCGCAGCATCACCATGTTGGTTTCAACTTCGGACGGATCGGTGCGAAAACTCGTTTTGGAGGACAGCGCCGCCGCGAAACTGCGCGCGTGCGCATGATCGTCGGCTAGCCGCGCCAGATGGTGATCGAGCGCGTAGTCGGCCGCGGCCGCGAGAATCCCGATCTGACGCATGCCCCCGCCGAGTATCTTGCGCAGCTTGTGCGCCTCGACGAGCAGCGCGCGCGGACCCAGCAACATCGATCCCACGGGCGCCCCGAGTCCCTTCGAAAAACACACCGACACGGTGTCGGCCAACGCCCCGTAACGCGCGAGCGGAACGCCGGTCTCGACATGGGCGTTCCAAATCCGCGCGCCGTCGAGATGCACGGCAAGCCCCAGCCCGCGTGCGCGCGCGGAGACCGCTTCCATGCCCTCGATGGGAAGCAGACGTCCGCCCGCCTTGTTGTGCGTGTTCTCGAGACAGACAAGCCGCGTCCGGGGATAGTAGTACGCCGGCGGCCGTACCGCCTCCTCCACCTGATCCGCGTCGAGCGCGCCGTTCACCCCCTGCAGCGGCCACACCTGCACACCGGATATGAGCGCGGGCGCGCCAGTCTCGTAGTAGTAGATGTGCGCACCCGCCTCGCAGAGAATCTCCTCCCCTGGGCGCGTGTGCACCTTGATGGCGAGCTGATTCGACATGGAGCCCGTGGGCACAAACAGGCCCGCCTCCTTGCCGAACATCGCTGCCACACGTTCCTGCAGCGCGTTGACAGTGGGATCCTCGGCGTACACATCGTCCCCCACGTCCGCGCGCAGCATGTACTCGCGCATGGCGGAGGTGGGACGCGTCACGGTGTCGCTGCGGAGATCATATTTCGGATTCATTGCTCTTTTTTCCTGCGGAGAAATATCGCCGCGAGAGTGGCGGCGGCGGCGAGAACGAGACAGAGCTGCGCGAACCAGTCGCCGTGCGCCGCGAACACGGTCGTGTCGGCGCGCAGGGGCAGCGGGCCGGCTATCCATCCACGTGTGCCGAACTGTGTTTCCTGCGAGACGCGGCCGTACGGATCGATAAAACAGCTAATGCCGTTGTTTGCGCAGCGGGCCACCGCGCGGCGGGTCTCGATCGCACGCAGCACGGCGTAGCGCTGAAGCTGATAGGGTCCGGACGAGTTTCCGAACCAGCCGTCGTTGGTCACCACCAGCAGCGCGTTCGCGCCGCGGGCCACAAATCCTGCGACAAACGAGGGGTACAGCGTCTCGTAACAGATCATCGCCCAGATCCGCGCATCCTTCCTGCGCCTATCGAGCGCGAGCACGGTGGTGTCGTTGCCGAGTCCCCAGTTGCTGATACCGACGCCCCACGTCAACGCGTCCTGCAGGAACGGCAGCATGTCGAGATACGGGATGCGCTCGCTCATCGGCGTGAGGCGCGACTTGTGATACACACCCACGCGGCTGTCGCCCGGCAGAAGCACCATCGTGGAATTAAACGACTGGTACCAGACGTCCTGTTCCGGCAGTTTGCGCGCGCCCGCGGGTGCGTCGCGCTCGTACCAGGCGAGATCCGGAAATCCCGTCAGCAGCGGCACGCCCGCGCTGTCGATATGCGCGCGGAGCCATGCCCATTCCGCGCTGTACGAGGGCTGACGGATGTAGAATGGTATCGCCGTCTCGGGAAAGAGCACCAGATCCGGCCGGGCGAACGTGACGCTGGAGTCGTAGAGCCGCATCAGGTTGGCCAGTTTGTCCGCCGCCGATTCGCCCGCGCCCCACTTTTCGTACGGATCCATGTTGGGCTGCGCGATAGCGACACGCAGGGCGGATCCGCCGACCGGTTCCGCAAGCACGATGCGTCCGTGGATCTCGGGCGCGGCAAGGAGCATCGCCGCGGCGGCGAGCGGGCGTACCGCGCGGCGCCACGCGGCCGCACCGCCTTCGAGAAGGGTCCGCGCCGCGAGCGTCAGCAGCACGTTGACAGACACGATCCAGAACGACGCGCCGAAGGCGCCGGTGTACTCGATGAACTGGACCTTCTCGATGTCGAAACACTGTGTGTTTGCGAGCAGCAGCCAGGGGAAGGACAGTTCCGGAAGATGCAGCAGATACTCCCAGGCCGTCCACAGAAACGGGAAGACGGCCAGGGTCGGTGTCGTGCCCAGGCGGCGGCGCAGCAGATGCAGCACGAGGGCCGGCACCGTGAACAGCACGGGGTGCACGAGATTCACCGCGACACCCGCGGCCTTGAGCCATGGATCCTGCCCCCACCAGCCACTGACCCACCATATCGTGCCCGCGTTGAAGACGAGGAACGCGACGTACACGTAGCGGAACACGCGCCCCGCACTGTCGCCGGCGAGCGCGTCGAGCAGAAACAGAAATGGTATCAGTGCGACAAAGGCGGTGATGCCCGTCGGCACGGGAGGAAACGCCGCCGCGAGAAGCAGACCCGTCATTCCCGCGAGTCCGAAAAGGCGGCGACGGTCGCCCCGTTCAATCTTTCTGCGCTGCATCATCGTTCCGCGTTACTACCCTGCCACCGGGACGGGGAGCGTCCGCCGCGCGGGAATCCAGGGTGTTGCGGGAATGCGTTTCTGCACGACGTCGTAGAGCAGCACCAGCAGGGCCGCTATGCCCGTCCCTATAAATGCGCCGGCCGCAACGTCGGCGGGATAATGCACACCCACGTATACGCGCGACAGCGCCACGGCAGAGGCGAGCGCGTACATGGGCGCGCGCATACGCGGAAAAAATGCGGAAATAAGATAGGCCGCTCCGAAATTATTCACCGCGTGCGACGAGGGGAAGGATTTGCCGCCGCCGCAGCCGACGAGCAGACGCACCCCTTCGAGCGCCGTGCAGGGCCGCACGCGGCCGACGAGCGGCTTGAGGACAAAACTGCTGAACTGATCGCAGCAGAGAATGACAAGGGCCAGCAGCAACACGGCGGCAAGACCCTTGCGCTTTCCCGCCACGACAATGCCGATGATCAGGAGGAGATACGGGACCGCCATCGTTTTTGTCTCGGTGACAAACACAAAAAACGCGTCGCCCGCGCCACTCGCCCACGTGGTGTTGATCCAGCGAAACAGGGCCTCGTCCCAAACGAGAAAGATCTCGAACACCGCGTCAGGCCCCTCCCGCGCCGTTCTGCCTGCGTTTGCGCGAGCGCAGCCACGCGACCAGACCCCAGCCGAGCAGACCCGTGGCAATCACGATGCTGACGACGCCGCTGTAGGTGGAGAGGTACGAGCCGATGTCGCGCCAGTTCGCGCCCATCGCGGCGCCGAGTGTGACGAGCAGCACATTCCAGAGGGCGGCGCTGACAAGCGACAGCGCGAGTGTCGGCAGCAGACGCAATTCCGACATGCCGGCGCCAAACGAGACCACGGCCCGTGTCCCGGCCATGAAGCGGTTCAGCACGATGATCCAATAGCCCCAGCGGCGGAACCAGTCCTCGACCTTCCGCACGAGTTCGACGGAGATGAACTTGATGCGGCCTGTCTCGAGCACGCGGTCGCCCACCCTGCGTCCGATCTCGTACATGGTCAGAAATCCGAGCGTGCTGCCGATCGAGGCAAGCAGCACGGTGACGGGCGCGCTGCCCACGCCGAGGCCGACAACCGATCCGGCGAAAACCACAACAACGTCGCTCGGAAACGGCGGGAAAATGTTTTCGATGTACGAGATCAGGAACACCGCGAGGTAGATGTACCCGATGTCGAGTCCCGTGATCCAGGTGACGACCGCATCCACGCGTTTAGATCCTCCGAAGCAATGACACCGCGTGCGCGGTCACACCCTCGCCGCTGCCCACAAACCCGAGCCGCTCCGACGTGGTGGCCTTCACCGACACGGCGTCCTCGTCCACACCCATCGCCGCTGCGATGTTGGCGCGCATCTCTGCGACAAAGGGCGCGATTTTGGGCCGCTCGAGCACGAGCGTCGCGTCCACATTCACCGGCGCCCAGCCCGCCTCCGCGAGCAGCGCGCACACCGCACGCAGGAGCGCCAGACTCGACGCGCCTTTGTACGCGGGATCGGTGTCGGGAAAGTGGTGCCCGATGTCGCCGAGTGCGGCGGCGCCGAGCAGCGCGTCACAGACCGCATGCAGCAGCACGTCGCCGTCGGAATGCGCCACGCAGCCGAACTCCTCCGTCACCACAACGCCGCCGAGTGTGAGCCGCAGACCCTCCGCGAGCTGGTGGACGTCGTACCCGTACCCGATGCGCGTTTCCATGGGTCTCAGCGTATCTCGAATCCGACATACCCCGCGTGCGAGGCCTCGTCCCACTGCACGCGCACATCACGCACCATACTGGCGCGCGGCCCCCGGCGCAGAGCCACGAGGAATTCCTCGAGCCGCTCGCGCTCGCCCGTTGCGTGCACCTCCACCTCGCCCGTGATCAGATTGCGCGTGAAGCCGGATATGTCCAAACGCGACGCCGTCTGCGCAGCGAAGTAGCGGAACCCGACCCCTTGCACGAGGCCCGATATGACGGCATGGAGCGAAGTCATCTCAATCTTTGAAGATAGGCCCCGGGTGCTGAATATCAAAAATTCCCTATCTTGTCGCCGGAGAATTACACCGCCATGAACAGACGATCATTCATAAAAACCGCCGGGCTGCTCGGCGTCGCAACAGTCGCGCCCCTGCACGGCTACGCCCGCGTATGGACCCCGAAAAAAGGCGACCGTGATCCCGTCGCTCTGCTGCAGGACCTCGTCGAGGAAGCCGTGGACGCGGGCGCGGACTATGCCGACGCGCGTTTTGTACGGCTGCGCACGCAGTCGCTGCAAGTGCGCAAGGACTACCTGTACTCCGTCACAAACAACGACAGCATGGGTGTGAACCTGCGTGTCCATGTCCGTGGAGCATGGGCGTCGGTGTCGACGCGCTACCCGGCACCCGTCGATCCCGAGGCCATGGCCCGCGAGGCCTGCGCGCTCGCCGGTGAAGCCGCGGGTCCGGACCGTATCCCCTTCTCAACCGAGGGCCGCATCAGCGACACCTCCGTACGCTGGCAGGGTCCCTGCACCGTGAATCCGTTCGATATCCCGCTGAAGGAAAAAAAGGACTTCCTCCTCTCAATTCTTCGGCCGGCGGCAAACAACAAAAACGTGGCGTACGCCGTGTCGAATCTGTTCCAGGTGCGCCGCGAGAGCATCTTCGTCTCATCACTCGACGCGACGGCCGAACAGACCTCCACGATCACGTATCCGAACTTCGCCGTCACCGCCTTCGATCAGCGGACCGGACGCATCGATTCGCGCTCGGGTTCACGCGAGGCGCGCCTTGGCGGCTGGGAACTCGCAACCACCGGCACTTTCGAGACCGAGGTCTGGCAGGCCGCCGACGAGGCGCTCGAGATGCAGGCCGCGCGTCCCGTGGAACCTGGCAGTTACGACCTCGTGCTCGCCCCCTCGCACATGCGCCGCGTGCTGCTCGAGACACTGCTCCCCCACCTCGATCCGCTGAGCCTGGCGGGCCTCGACGGCGACAATCCCGTGGCGAATGTGTTCACACTCGACAGACTCGCCGAGTCCCGCGCCGGATCTCCGTTGCTGAACATCTCGTGGGACACGGCCATGGAGGGCGGACTCGCGAGCTGCGGCTGGGACGACACGGGTCGGCCGGCTGCAACATACCCGATCGTCGAGCAGGGCCGCATCACGGGCATCCCCGGATCGGACGAATTGAACGCCATCACCGCGCCGTGGCGCGGTGCATGGTCGCGTGCAGGCGGCTGGCAGAGTGCGCCGCGCTTCTCGATGCCCAATATCGCCGTCGCCCCCGCGGACGAGGACACGACACTCGAGGCGCTGATACAGTCCACCGAAAAAGGTCTGCTCATCGAAGGCCGCGGCAGCATGACACACAGCATCAACCGCAGGTATTTTCATGCGGGGGGCCAGCGCGTCTGGCGCATCGAAAACGGAAAGAAGGCGGGGATGGTGCGCGACGCCGAATACGAGGCCTCGCTCGAAAGTTTCTGGAGCAGCCTGAATGCCCTGGGAGGCGCGTCGACACTGGAAACGGGTGGCGATCTCTTCCCGAACACCGTCAATCCGCAGTGGGAGGTCCCGTTCTCGCTGCGCGTTCCCGCAGCCAAGTTTGTCTCGGTCGCCGTCGTGCCGCCGCAGGAGGAGAAACGATGACACGCGAGGAAGCCCGCGACATCTGCACGCGCGCGCTGAGCGCGTCGAAGGCCGACGAAAGTTTTGTGACCGTCTCCGACATCGAGAGCGCCGGCGTCACAATCGCCGCGAATCATCCGCAGCAGCCCTCGGCGCTGCACGACAGGACCATACAGCTCAGCGTGCGTGTCGGTGATCATTACGCCACCGCCGCAACCGGCCGCAGCGACGACGAGGGACTCGCGGCCCTTGCGCGCGACGCCGCCGAAGCCGCCGCCCTTCTGCCGCCTGCACAGGCCGTGCTGCCGTATCCCGGCAGTCTCGATATCGCCGAAGCGCCCATGACCGACACCTTCACGCGTAATGATGGAACCGCGTGGCGAGCGTCCATCGCGGCCCTCGGCGCACTCGGACGCGACAGCGGCACGCTTGTCTCCGCGAAACTCGTCTCATCGCGTTCGTCACTCGCCATCGCGTCGAGCAAGGGACTCTTCGCGTATCAGCCCTGGACGCAGGCCTTCTGCCAGGTGCGTGTCCACACCCCCGACGGCGGCAGCGCGGCATTCACCGAACGCCGCTCGCATCGGCTCCGCGACATCGATCCGCTCGACCTCGCGCGGAAGGCCGTGGAAACGGCGCGCGCGTGGAAAGAGCCCGTGGAACTCAAACCGGCGCGCATCACCGCCATCTTTCTTCCGGAGGCGCTGGCGGATCTAATGCTGCCCGTGCTGCGCGCCTTCGATCAGCAGGCCGTCGACGAAAACCGCAGCATGCTGCGCAAGCTCGACGGCACGTCGCGGATCGGCAGCGAGTTCTTCGCAACTGAAGTGACTCTCCGATCCGATCCGATGGATCCGCGCGTACCGTCCATGCCGTTCACACTCGACGGGCAGCGTCTCGAACCCGTCTCCTGGGTGCGCGCGGGTGTTGTTGAACACGCGACACTCTCGCGTTTCCGCGCACTGCAGCGGCGCTCCGATCCGCTGCCCTTCCCCACCAATCTCATCATGGAGGGAGGGACGCAGACGCTGGACGACATCATCGCCTCCACCAAACACGGCGTGCTGATCCACGGATTCGGATCGGCGATGATCAGTGATCCACCGTCCGGCACCCTGACGGCACCGACGAAGGACGGCTTGTTTCTCATCGTGGACGGCAAGGTGACACGCGGCGTGCGCAATCTGGTGATGCGCGAATCGGCAGCGCACATCTTCAAGTCGATCGAAGCGATGGGCCCTGCGCAACCCGTGCAGCCGCGCAACACCCATTTCCCGATGCTGCTTCCGCCGATGCGTGTGAAGGACGTGTATTTCGAGGGACTCAGCGGAACAGTTTAATCCACGCGCCCTGCACGCCGCCGTCCGGCGAGCGTCGAGAATTCGGATGTCAGCAGTCCCGCAAGCATGATGGCGCCGCCGAGCGCGGTTTCGCCCTCGAGTCTCTCGCCGATGAACAGCGCCGCGATGGCCGCGGCCATGACGGGTTCCATCGTGTAGATCAGCGCCGCGCGTGTCGGCGTCGTTTCTCGCTGGTATTTGGAAAGGACAAAGATCGCAATCGCTGACGCGAACACGGCGAGATACACGATCGACAGGACAACCGGACCGGTGAACACCGTTGCTCGCTGCGACACGAAGGGATAGGCCACGAAGCCGATGACGCTGGTCACGGCGAACTGGTAAAACACGATCTCGCGTCGGAATCCCGCGCTGGTGAACACGTCGAGATACACGACATGGAAGGCGAAAACCACCGCGCAGCCGAGTATCAGCGCGTCGCCGGTGTTGAATGTGGCGCCGTCGGGCGAGGTGAAGATGTAGAGTCCGACCGCGACGATCACGACGCCGGCGAGATTGCCCCATGTGGGCATGCGCCGTTCGACGGCCATTTGCAGCAGCGGCGTGAACACCACGAGTGTGCCCGTGAGGAAACCTGCCTTCGATGCGGTGGTTTCGACAAGGCCCACTGTCTGCAGCGCGAAACCGCCGCCGAGCATCACGCCGAGCATGAGTCCCGCGCGCAGCGATTCGCGCGTGCTTGCGCGGATGTCGCGCCAGGTATAGATTCCGACGATACACGCCGCGAGCGCGAAGCGGAGCCCCTGCAGCATCAGCGGGGCAATGTCGTCGAGCGCGACCTTGGTCACACTGAACGTTGAACCCCAGATGAGCGTCACAGCAAGAAGATACCGTTCGCCCCGCGGAAACACGCCCGTCTCGTGGCTCTGCGGCGTCTCACTCACCGTGCTCTCCTTCGCGCTGTCCGCCTGCGGCGGCGACTCCGCGCCTCCTGTTCCCCGCGAACGCCTGGCGGCCGCGCAGGCCGACGCGCTCGTCGCGGCGCAGCTCCTTCACAGCGACAGCGTCGCGCGCGTGCGCACGATCGACTCGATCTACCGGGCGCACGGCATCGACACCGCGTCGGTGCGGCACGCGGCGGAATGGTACGCGAAACACCCCGAGGAGCGGGCGCGCCTGTACGACGAGATCATCGGGCGACTCGAACGTCGCGGCGATTCGTTGAAGCGGCCCTGACACGCGGCCGCGCGCGGCGGACATGCTCAGTCCTCCGGCACGTCGCGCATGAGTCCGTACTTCTTGATCTTCGTGTACAGGTGGCTGCGCTGTATGTCGAGTTCGTCGGCGGTGCGGCTCACGTTCCACTGAAACCGTTCGAGCTGCGCGCCGAGGAACAGCGCCTCGGCCTTGTCCTTGAATTCCTGAAACGTCATTTCGGCGCTGAACAGCGCGTCGATGGCGTCGGAGCTGCCCTCGACGAAGCGCTGCACATCGGCCAGCGTGATGGGTCCGGCCACGAGTATCGCCAGCCGTTCGACCGCGTTGCGTAATTCGCGCACATTGCCGGGCCAGTGCATCTCGCGCAATGCCGACACCGCCTCGCGGTCGACAGGCCGCACGGGCAGTTTGTTGCGCTTTGCGGCGTCCTGCAGAAAGTGGGCGATGAGCAGCGGGATATCCTCGCGCCTCTCGCGCAGAGGCGGCACGTGCAGCGGAATCACATTGAGCCGGTGGAACAGATCCTCGCGGAAGCGCCCCTCCTTGATCTCGGTCTGCAACACTTTGTTTGTCGCGGCGATCACACGCACATCGACGGTGATAAGCCGGTTGCCGCCGACCCGCTCGAAGGTGCCCTCCTCCAGCACACGCAGCACTTTCGCCTGCGCCGCGAGACTCATGTCGCCAATCTCGTCTAGCAGTATTGTGCCCGTGTGCGCCTGCTCGAATTTTCCGATGCGCTGATTCGTGGCTCCCGTGAACGATCCCTTTTCGTGACCGAACAGTTCGGACTCGATGAGTTCCGACGGGATCGCGGCGCAGTTCACCTCGACAAGCGGTTTGCCCGCGCGGGCGCTGCGGCGGTGCACCGCGCGCGCGATCAGTTCCTTGCCACTGCCGTTCTCACCTGTGATCAACACGAAGGCCTCGGCGGGCGCGACACGCTCGACGGTGGACATCAGGTCGGTGATCGCTTTCGACGTCCCGATGATGTCGTCGGTGCCCTCGATCTCGCGACGCATGCGCTGGTTCTCACGCAGGAGTTGCGTCTGCGTCAGCGCGTTGCGAAGCGTGATGAGGATTTTCTCGCGGTCGGGCGGCTTGGAGAGGAAGTCGAAGGCGCCGCGCCGCGTCGCCTCGACGGCCGTCTCGATTGATCCGTGCCCCGTGAGTATGATCACCGGCACGGCGTCGTCGCGCTCGCGTATCTTCGCCAGTGTCTCCATTCCGTCGAGGCCGGGCATTTTCACGTCGAGAAGCACGGCATCGAACTGCGCGCCGCCAAGCGCCTCGAGGGCGCCCGCGCCCGTGTCGGCCTCGTGCACGGTGAAACCCTCGTACTCGAGCGTCATGCGGAGCATCTCGCGGATGCCGCGTTCGTCGTCTACAACCAGGATGCGATCGTTCATACAACTAATTTACCGGCAGGCGGACCCCGAAAACAAGACGTCGGAGGGACGCGCGGCAGGATGGAGACGCAGGTGTTCCGCAAAACAGACGCCGAGCGCGTTCGCGCGCAGATCCATTTCGTCTTCGAAGCCCTCGAGTTTGAACAGCGCTTCACCCCATTCGACACACACGCCGGCCAGCGCCGCGAGTTCAGCAGAGCCGAGCACGAGGCGCAGATACGCTGAGCCGAAAAAGTGCGGCAGCTTGTCCGCACCGGCGCCGCCCGCGTCCGCGAGCAGCAACACGGGCAGTCGCGCGCGCCGCGCCTCGAATTCCGCGACACTCTCCGTCGAGACGGGCACACGCACGACGAGTCCCGCGAGCGGCAGCACGGCGGGGAAACTGCGGTACGGCAACGTGGCGATGGCGCAGGCCAGCAGGGCCTCGCGCGGCGCTCCCTCGCAAATGACAAGCGCCGTGTCGTAGATCGCGTCGACGCGCTCGAGCTGCGCGTGTCGTCCCGCGGGAAGTGTGTCGGGCATGGCGGCGATCGCGGCGCGCAGGGTGTGCACCTCGCCGAGAATATCGGGCAGGAAAAATTCGGCGATCCTCTCCGTCAGGCCGCGGCTCTGCGCGCGCGCCGATTCGGGCTGCGCGAGAAGCGCCGCGCCGATTGCCGCGCACAGCGCGAGCGCGGCGCGAGCGGTCACGTCTGAATCACTCCGGGATTAAAGCGCGGAATCTCAGGATTGTTGTTGGTGATGGCGATGCTGCGCGACACCACGTCGCGCGTCGCGCGCGGATCGATGACACCATCCACCCACAGCCGCGCCGCCGCGTAGTACGGACTCGTCTGCTCGGTGTATTTCTCCTGAATGCCGCGCAGAAGTTCCTGCTGTTCGGCCTCGCTGATTTCACGACCCTGGTGTTTCAACTGTGAGAGGCGTATCTCGAGCAGCGTCGAGCTGGCCTGCGCGCCGCCCATGACGGCGATCTGCGCCGACGGCCACGCGAAGATGAAGCGTGGATCGTAGGCCTTGCCGCACATCGCGTAGTTGCCCGCGCCGTAACTGTTGCCCACAACAACGGTGATCTTCGGCACCACACTGTTGGCCACGGCGTTCACGAGTTTTGCGCCATCCTTGATGATGCCTCCGTGTTCGGCCTTGCTGCCGACCATGAAGCCCGTGACGTCCTGGAAAAACACGAGCGGGATCTTTTTCTGATTGCAGTTCATGATGAAGCGCGCGGCCTTGTCGGCGCTGTCGCTGTAAATCACGCCGCCGATCTGCATTTCGCCGCGACCATTTTTCACGATCGACCGCTGATTCGCCACGATGCCGCAGGCCCATCCGTCGATACGCGCGTAGGCGCAGATGAGACTGCGTCCGTAATCGGCCTTGTACTCGGTGAGACTGCCCGCGTCGATCACGGTGTCGAGAAGTTGAAACATGTCGTACGGTTTGGTGCGGTCCCTGGGCAGCAGGCCGAGCGTGTCGTCCACAGGCCGCGCGGGGGCGACGGGCTGCGCGCGGTCGAAGCCAGCGGCGGGAGTCGCGCCGAGTTTCGAGACAAGGTCGCGTATCGCGGCCAGACAGGTTGCGTCGTCGGGCATACGGTAATCCGTCACACCGCTCTGTTCGGAGTGCACGCGGGCTCCGCCCAGCAGTTCGTTGTCGATCTCCTCGCCGATGGCGGCCTTCACAAGATGCGCTCCCGCGAGAAAGACACTGCCCGTGCCGTCGACGATCATCGCCTCGTCGCTCATGATGGGCAGATACGCACCGCCCGCGACGCAATACCCCATTATCGCCGCGATCTGCACGATGCCCTTCGACGACATGATGGCATTGTTCCGGAATATACGTCCGAAGTGTTCCTTGTCGGGAAAGATCTCGTCCTGCATCGGCAGGAACACTCCCGCGGAATCGACGAGGTAGATGATCGGGATGGCGTTCTCGATGGCGATTTCCTGCGCGCGGAGATTCTTCTTCACGGTTATCGGGAACCACGCCCCGGCCTTCACCGTCGCGTCGTTCGCCACGATCACACAATCACGTCCGTGAATGCGTCCGATGCCGAACACCGTGCCCGACGAGGGCGCGCCGCCGTATTCCTCGTACATGCCGTAGGCGGTGAACAGGCCGATTTCGAGGAAGGAGGCCTCGTCGTCGACCAGCGCAGCGATGCGCTCGCGCGCGGTCATCTTGCCGCGGGAATGATGTCGCTCGATCGCCTTCGCCCCGCCCCCGAGTTTCACCTTCTCCGCGCGCGCGTCGAGAATGCGCAGCGCGTTTTTGTGGAAGTCTTCGTACTCGTGAAACTGGGCTGCGGCGCGGTCGTTCATGGCGTGAAACGGATGAGGGTGAGGGAAAGCGACAAGATAGCGCGCCGGACCCGCTGTGACAAGGTCCCGCGCGCCGTCCCGCGCGCGTGTAACGTCGGGGCGCCGGCGGTTGTCGTTCTTGGTGTGCGGGGCCGCGTGGTATGTTCAGGGCCCCGCATGGCGTATATTAAAAAAATGTGCCGCATTCGGCCTCCCCGCCGCGAGGAAATTCCCGCGGCCCGCGCCGCGCACAGAAACCTGATCGCGTGTACAAAGACAGTCCCGCAATTCTATCGGTCGAGCACCTCACCACGGTGTTCGAGACAGCCGACGGACCCGCTCCCGTCGTGCAGGACGTCTCTTTTTCCATTTCGCGGGGAGAAATGCTCGGCCTGGTGGGTGAATCGGGCTGCGGTAAAACCGTGAGCGCCCTGTCGGTGCTCGGACTCGTCCGCCACCCCGGCCGTGTCACCAACGGAGCCATCCTGTTCAACGGAATCGACCTGCGCGGGCTCGACGAGCGCGCATTGCGCGACATCCGCGGCAATCGTATCGCGATGATTTTCCAGGAACCGATGACCGCGCTGAATCCCGTGTTTTCCGTCGGCGCGCAGATGAACGAGGTCCTGCTGCATCATCGGAACATGACACGGATCGAGGCCCGGACACGGTCCATCGAAATGCTGCAGCATGTCGGCATCCCCGATCCCGCGCGTGTGATGGACGCGTATCCGCATCAGCTCTCCGGCGGCCTGCGCCAGCGCGTGCTCATCGCGATGAGCCTGCTCTGCTCGCCTGATATTCTCATCGCCGACGAACCGACGACGGCCATCGATACGACGATGCAGGCGCAGATCCTGGACCTGCTCCGCCGCCTCACACACGAATTCGGCATGGGCGTCCTTCTCATCACACACGACCTTTCGATCGTGGCGCAGACCTGCGACAGAGTTGCCGTCATGTACGCGTCGCGGCTTGTCGAAGTCGCGCGCACCAACGATCTGTTCAGCGCGCCGCTGCATCCGTACAATGAAGCGCTGCTGCGGTCCGTCCCCGCCCGGCATCCGCGGCGCAGCCGCCTGCCGATTATTGCCGGCCAGGTGCCGCGTCCCACCGCCTACCCCGCCGGCTGTCATTTCAGCACACGCTGCGAACTTGCCGACGAGAATTGCGCCATGCACGAACCGCCGCTCGCCCACGCGGGCGCGGAACGGCTGACCGCCTGCTGGCACTGGCAGCGACTCGCCGCGGCGGTGTTCGAGCGCGCGACGGAGAATCCGTCAGACTACGCATCCGGCGCGGCCCGAGACGCGCATCCCGTCGCATGACATTTTTCAGCTCCGCGGCACATGCCGCCCACATCAGCTCAAGGACCCCATGAAGCATTTTTCGACCATCGCCCTCTGTCTGTGTGCCCTGTTCACCGCCACGATGCTCCATGCGCAGCATTCCGGACCCGAGGTGCGCCTTCCCGACGAGGATATCGTGTACTCACCCTCGGCCGCCTTCCGCGCGCCGCTGGCGAAATCGGGAGCGACCGCCTTTTTTGCAACACACCGCGATTGGACGGCGACGTGGAATCCCGTCACGGGTACCCCGCATCGCGCGTGGGGCCGGGGCCTCAGCATCGAGGGCTTCACACACATCGACGTCACAAATCTCGCCGACGCGGCGTCGCGTTTTGTCGCGGCATACGCCGACGTACTGCGCGCCGAACCCGCCACGCTGGAACTGCTGTCGGCGCGGGTGTACGACGGCACCGGCTACGTCATCTACAGGCAGCGCCATCGCGGCATTCCCGTATTGAACGCGCGAGTCGACGTCCGCATCTCGTCCGACGCACGTGTCATTATGTTCGGATCCGATTTTCATCCGGGACTCGATGTGGACGTGGCGCCGGGCCTCGACCGCGGCGCGGCCGGGCGCTTCGCCCGCGCGGGCCTCGACGGCGATCCGGCACTGATGGACGTGCGCGGCGGCGAGCTGTTCATCCTTCCCTTGATATATCCCGACAAGGCCGAGTACCGCCTTGTGTACCGTTTTGAAGTGACGGTCTCCGACGAGGAAGCGTGGGATACCTATATCGACGCCACCGACGGACGTATTCTCTGGCGCACGTCGCTCGTGCACAGTTTCGGGCACGAGGGCGGCGAGAAGGCGGCGACGGCCATCGTCACGGGACGTGTCACCGCGTCGGTGTACAGCCAGAATCTATTGACTCCTCCGGCCCTGCAGCCAATGCCGCGCATGTACGTGAACATCGGCGGCAAGGAAGTGGTGACCGCCGACGACGGCACCTTCAGCGCGACTATTACGGGCGACAGCGCCGTGCTAGTGGCGCGGCTTGCCGGTCCGCACTCCCTGGCTCGCCGCTCCGATTCCGCGAGCGGGACACCGAACGCGCGTGTGGTCTCGACGATACGTCCGGGCCAGCCGCTGGAACTCGTGTGGGACAACGGCAATTCGACGATGGCCGAGCGTATGGCTGCCTTCCATATCCGCGCCATCCGCGACTACGTGCGGTCGCTCGACACGTCCTCGCTGTTTGCCGATGTCGACAAACAGATGGTGGGCGTGGTGAACATCAATCAGGAGTGCAACGCCAACTGGAACGGCCGCACGATCAACTTCTTCCGTGAAAGCGACCGCTGCGTCAACACCGGCGAAATTGCCGACGTGATCTACCACGAGTACGGGCACGCGATCAACAGTTTCACATATCCGAAACTCAACGGCCAGGGCATACGCAGCGGAGCTGTGAGCGAGGGTTCGGCCGACATCACCGCGAACATGATTCTCGATGACGAACGGATCGGCATCGGCTTCTACAAAAACGCGGGCGCGGGCACGCTGCGCAATTCCAACAACACCCTCGTGTACCCGAGGGATCTCGCGGGTGAAATCCATCTCGACGGACGCATCCTCACCGGCGCCGTGTGGGACATGCGCAAGGCGATCGGCATCGAGACCGCCCGCCGTCTCACACACAAAGTGCGTTACGGCGCGCCCGACGGCAAGACCATCGGCGAGGCCTTCTTCGACTACTTCCTCGAGACACTCATCGCCGACGACAACGACGGCGACCTCTCGAACGGCTCCCCCAACGCGGCGGCCATCATCTCCGCTTTCGTGGCGCACGGCATCGTGGGCAACAACATCGTGCTCACACACACGCCCATCGCCGACCAGAGCGACGCGTTCACCAGCATCGGCGTGTACGGCACCGCCGACACGAAGGAGACCGTCGCGCGCAATCTCTTCACCATCGGCGGTGCGCGGCTGGTGTACAGCACCGATCTGTGGCTCACATCCGACACCGTGGCCCTGAGTTACGACGCGGCCTCGAAGTCCTTCACCGGCGCCTTCCCGCCGCTCGCCCGCGCCGCGGTGGTGCGGTATTTCATCGAGGCGAACGACAATTTCGGTTCCGTCGCGCGTCTTCCCTACAACGCCCCGGCGACGGACTACGTCTTCCTTCTCGGCTACCGTTCGCAGACCCTCGCGACCTTCGAAAGCGCCGACGGCTGGACGCAGGTGGACGAATGCGCTACGGGCAGATGGGTGCGCGCCACGCCGAACGGTACCTACAACAAGCAGCAAGGCACGCCGCCGAACGCCCCGTACATCCAGACGAATCTCGACCACACGCCGGGCACGGCCGAGACCATCTGCTGGGTCACCGGAAACGCCGCGACGACGCTCGGGCACGATTTCGACGATGTGGACAGCGGCCGCACCACTCTGCATACACCGGTGATGGATATGAGCGGATATCGGGATCCGATTATCCGCTACTACCGATGGTTCACCAACACCGCGTCGGTGTCGAGCCCCGGATCCGATCCGTGGCTGGTGCGCATCTCGCCCGACGGCGTGACCTGGAAGAACATCGAGTACACCACACGTCCCGAGCCGTCCTGGACCATGAAAATTTTCCGTGTCCGCGACTATTTCGAACCCGGTCCCGGCATGCGTCTCGCATTCCTCGCGACCGACAACAAGCCCGAATCGATCGTCGAGGCGGCCCTCGACGACTTCGAGGTGCTCGACCTCGACGGCGCGCTCGACGCGGGCCGCGCGGCGCCGCTGCCCTCGGTATTGCGGATCGCGGTACATCCGAATCCCGCCTCCGCGGGCGCCTCCGTGCGTCTCGGACTCGACCGTGCCACGACGCTGCGTCTGTCCGTGTACGACGCGCTCGGGAAGGAAGTGCTGCTGCTCCGCGACGGCGCGGCCGCCGCGGGCACGTTCAGCGCCGCGATACCCTCCGGCGTCCTGCGGCCGGGCGCCTACATCATCCGCGCGCAGACCGCCTCCGGCCGCGCGCACACACGTTTGCTCGTGACCCGCTGACCCCGCATTTTGCCGCATTGGACACACATTGACAACCGACTGTTTCACTCCTCATAAGGAACGCCTCGTGACACGATTCCTCCTTGCCCTCCTGCTGCTCACCGTTGGCACCGCGACACTGCGGGCCCGCGGCGACGAAGGTCCGGAAGTGCGTCTTCCCGGATCCGCCACCGTCTATGCTCCCGTGCATCTGCAGCGCGGTGCCTCCTTCTCGAAGTCCAGTGCCGCGCTCGGGGCCTTTTTCGACGCGCACCCCACATGGGAGATGCACTACAACACACTCACGGGCAATCCGCACCGCGCCTGGGGCGAGGGCATTTCCATCGATGGCTACACGCGTGTCGACGAACGCAACGCACACGCCGCGGGTATGAGCTTCATCCGCGCGCACGCGGATCTGCTCCGCGCCGATCCCGCGAAACTGCGCCTGCTGTCGTCGGTGCCCGTCAACGGGAAAATCTACCAGAAGTACGTGCAGGTGCACGAAGGCATCGACGTGCTCAACTCGTACATCGAACTGCGCATCGCAGGCAACGGCAAAGTGTTCATGTTCGGATCCGATTATCATCCGTCGATCTCCGTCTCCGTGCTTCCGACCGTGAGCAAGGCCGCCGCGGCCGCAAACGCCACGGCGGGACTCGCGCAGCCCCCCGCGTCCGACCGTATCAGCGACGGCACCCTCTTCGTACTGCCGCTTGAATACGGCACACGGATCGACTACCGCCTTGTGTACCGCTTCATTGTGGACGCCTCCCCCGAGGAATTGTGGGACACCTACGTCGACGCGCACAACGGTTCGATCCTCTGGCGCCGCAATCTCGTGAACAACTTGCACGGCGAGCCGGGCGGACCCGTCCGCGCAACCGCCAATACAATCACCGGCACCGTGTCCGTCTCGATTTTCAAGGACTCGTACGTGAAGGGCGCCACCACGGTGCCGCTGCCCAATGCCTTCGTGTGGGTGGGCGGCAAGCAGTACATCACCGACAAGGACGGGCGCTACACCGCCGACATCGGCACCGAACTCACCGCGCCGCTTGTGGCGCGTCTCGCAGGACCCTACGCCGTGGCGCGACGCGCCGACTCGAGCAGCAGCATCCGCAACGCGCGCATCAGTGTCACAGCCCCGACGGGACAGGACTACAACATTCTGTGGGATGATGCCAATTCCGCCGCATCGGAGCGGAATGTCTTCTATCACATGACCGCCTTCCGCAACTACTTCCGCGCGCTCGACACCTCGGCCACGCTGTCGGATCTCGACCGGCAGCTTCAGGGCATCGTCAACGTGAACCAGACCTGCAACGCGTTCTGGGATCCGGCCAAGACCACGCTCAACTTCTTCAAGGCGGGTGGCAGCGGCGCACAGCGCTGCGGCAACACCGGCGAGATCGCCGACGTCGTCTACCATGAATTCGGGCACGGCATACAGCAGTTCATGTACACGAAGATCCGGCGCTCGGGCATTTCGAATCAGGCGCTGGGCGAGGCGATGTCCGACATCGTGGCGATGATGATCCGCGACGATCCCCGCCTGGGCATCGGCTTCTTTGTGGACGGCCCGAACGAGGGGACGCTGCGCAATGCCGACAACAACTACGTCTATCCAAAGGACATTTTCCCCGAGTACCACGACAACGGCCAGATCCTGACCGGCGCGGTGTGGGACATGCGCAAGGCGATCGGCCTCGACATCACGCGCACACTCACACACTTCACGCTGTACGGCACGCCCGACGCGACCACCGACGGCGAGGCCTTCGCGGATTATTTCATCGAGATCCTCGTCGCCGACGACGACGACGCAAATCTCGCCAACGGCACGCCGAATTCGGCCGGCATCATTCCCGCCTTCCTGAAACACGGCATTCCTGGCTCGGGGCTCCGTCTCGAACACGAGGCGCTGCGCGACCAGAAGAACGTGACCGATCCTTATCCGATCGGCGGCACCATCTACGTGGGTGCATCGATCAACCGCAATCTGCTCAAGATCAATACCGTCGATCTCGTCTATACCACCGACGGATGGGGCAGTTCCTCGCGCATCCCGATGACGGTGAACGATCAGACGCGCACCTTCTCCGGACTGCTCCCCGCGCAGCGTGCCGGCACCATCGTCCGCTACTATTTCGAAGGCCGCGACAATTACGGCAGCGTGGTGAGTGTTCCGCTGAACGCGCCGGCCGAGGATTTTATGATGCTCGTCGGATACGAGACCAAATTCTACAACGACGCGGAAGTGACCGACGGCTGGACCGTCGAAGCCGAGTGCGAGACGGGCAAGTGGCTGCGCGCCGCACCCATAGGAACCTTCAACAGCGCACTCGGCACTCCGCCCGACGCGCCGTGGGTACAGCCGAACGAGGACCACACCATCGGCGTCGACAAGCTGCGCTGCTGGGTGACGGGCAACGCTCCCGCGGGATCGGAACTGGGTGAAAATGACGTCGACAACGGCTCGAACGACCTGATCTCACGCAAATACGACGTGAGCGCGATGAGCAATCCCGTGCTCCGTTACTACCGCTGGTACTCCAATGACCAGGGCATGAATCCCAACATCGACGCCTGGTATGTGCGCATCTCGAGCGACGGCGGCACCACGTGGAAGTTCCTCGAAGACACACACGAGGCCGACGCGGCGTGGCGTGCGAAGATCTTCCGCCTGAAGGATCACGTGGATCTCACGGCGGACCTGATGGTCAAGTTCTCGGCCGCCGACAGCGTGACCGACAAGCCGAGTCTCGTCGAAGCAGCCGTCGACGATTTCGAGATCCTCGACATCGATCCGTCGCTCGTGGGCGTGGAAGACAACACCATGCCCCTGGCATTCGGACTCGAGCAGAATTATCCGAACCCCTTTAATCCGGCAACCACCGTCACCTTCTCCATCCCGGCCGAGGCACGCGCGGCTGTGCGGGTGTATTCCCCGCTCGGCACGCTTGTCGCCACCCTTTTCGACAGCGTCGCGCCGGCGGGACGGCACCGCGTTGCCTTCGACGGATCGCGGCTCGCGAGCGGCACGTACACCTGCGTGTTCGAATCCGAGGGACGAATCCGCACGATGTTCATGACCCTGATGAAATAACACGCAATTTCGGTACATTCACAGCGGCGGCGCATACTGCGCTGCCGCTTTCTTTTCATTCGCCCGATACACGCCATGTTTCTCCGTCTTCACGTTTTCCCGCGTTTTGTCCTTGCCGGAGCCCTGTGCCTGGTGCTTGCGTCATGCGGAAAGAAAAATCCGGAATTGCCGCCGCCCCCGCCGCAGACCATGCAATTCGTCGCGCCGAAAACCATGCCGGCCTACAGCGGCGACAGGGCTTTCGAGCTGCTCGTGAAGCAGACGTCGTTCGGACCACGCGTACCCGGCAGCGCGGGACACGCCGCCTGCCTGCAGTACTTCATCGATTTCCTCACGCCGCTTGCCGACACGGTGACGACGCAGAAGTTCGACATGCCCGGCTACGACGGTGAGCGGCTCTCGCTCACAAACGTGATAGCGCGTTTCAAACCCGAGGCGCAATTCCGCGTGCTGCTCGCCGCGCATTGGGACACGCGTCCGCGCGCCGACCGCGAGACCAACGAGGCCGACCGCGCGCGTCCGATACTCGGAGCCAACGACGGCGCGAGCGGCGTGGCGGTGCTGCTGCATCTCGCCGAAATCCTCGCCGCCTCGCCTCCTGCCATCGGCATCGACATCGTGCTTTTCGACGGTGAGGACTACGGACGCGAGGGCGACGACGCCATGTACTGCATCGGGAGCAAGTACTATGCGGCGAGTGTCGGTTCGGGTCTGAAACCCGCATTCGGCATACTGCTCGACCTCGTCGGCGACATCGAGGCGCGATTCCCGCAGGAGGAGATGTCGGTGCGCTACGCCCCGGACATCGTCAAACTGGTGTGGACCTCCGCGCGTACACTGTCGGCGGGCAACTTCCGCGTCGAGGCGCACGAGGGTATCATCGACGATCACATCGCGCTCAACACCACGGCGGGTATCAAGACGATCAACATCATCGACGCCGAGCTTGTCGGCCACAAGGCCGCCGAACCGCGACGGAAATACTGGCACACACACCGCGACACACCCGAGAACTGCTCGCCGAAAACCCTTGAAAACGTCGGCCGCGTGCTGCTGCACGTGCTTCTCGGCACAAGGCCGGCATGAAACGGACATGTCGTTGCACAGTTGCAGGCACCTGAGATCATGACCACACAACGCGCGTACATACAACTCCGCTTCGAGGACTTCACGTCGAAGGAACGCATCGAACCGCTCCTGTACCTCTACGATCCGCTCGGCCTGCACGAGGACGACGACGCGTGGTACTGTTACTACGACGAGAAGGAATGGGTGCGGCGCATCGCCGGCGAGTTGCTCCCGCGTATGCGCGAGACGGTGCCCGAAGCGAATTTCCAGTTCCTCGAGGTCATGCAGCGCAACTGGAACGAGGAGTGGGAGCGGACCATCACACCGATCCGCGTCTCCGACCGCTTCGTGATTTCGCCCTCATGGCATTCGTTCGACACACCTGCAGACGGCATACGGCTGATCATCGATCCGAAGATGTCGTTCGGCACCGGCTATCATGCCACGACACGGCTGATGGTGCGGCTGCTCGAGAGCTGCGTCCGCGGAGGTGAACGCGTGCTCGATGTGGGCACGGGCACCGGAGTGCTCGCAATCGCCGCGATCAAACTCGGAGCGGCGCAGGCGCTGGGTGTGGACACCGACGAATGGTCGCGCGACAACGCGGTCGAGAATCTCGAGCGCAACGATGTGGCGGACGGACGCGTCGAGATCAGGCACGGCTCCCTCGACGCGGCCGACGGGCGCTTCCAGCTCATCGCGGCCAACATCACGCGCAACGACAACATCGCCATGCTCCCGCAGTACGCTTCCCTCCTCGAGCCGGGCGGCATGCTGGTGGTCTCGGGCTTCTATGAGGAAGATCTTCCCGATGTGGACGCCGCGGCACACAAGCTCGGATTCGCTCCGCGCACACGCCTCTTCGAGGACGAGTGGGCTGCGGCCTCATACATGCTCACTTCACCCGGCGCCGCCGTACAGCGGACCTGAGGCCCCACAATGCGCATCGCCACCATCGATATCGGCACAAACACCATACTCCTCCTTGTCGCCGATGTCGACGCGCGAGGCGGCCTCACAGTTGTGACCGATGAACAGGCCATCGCGCGGCTCGGCAAAGGCGTGGATGCGGAGCGCCGCATACAGCCCGACACCTTCCGGCGCTGCGAGACCATTCTGCGCGCGCACGCCGAAACGTGCCGCTACCTCGCCTGTGATCACATCGTCGCCACCGGCACCAGCGCGCTGCGTGACGCGGCGAACCGCGACGAATTCATCGCGGCCATGAAGCAGGCCACAGGATTCGGCATCGAGCTTCTCAGCGGCGAGGCCGAAGCGCTGTGGACGTGGACCGGCGCGGTATCGGGCATCGGCACACACGCATCCTGCGCGGTGCTCGACATCGGTGGAGGCAGCACCGAACTCGCTGTCGGCAGCCGAGGCGGAGACCTGATCCATGGCAGCGTGGATGTCGGGGCCGTGCGTCTAACGGAAAAATTTCTTCACAGCGCACCACCCCGCGACGAGGAACTTCATGCGGCCGAGGCCGCCGCGCGCGAGGCGCTCGCGGGACTCCCGCACATCGACGGCGCGCGCAGCGCGATCGTGGCCGTCGCCGGCACTGTGACCACACTCGCGGCCATCGAACTCGGACTTCGCACATTCGATCGCAAAGCCGTGGCGGGCCATCAGTTGACGCTGGCGGCCGTCGAACGGCTGTTTGAACAGATGTCGAAGCTGGGGAAGGACGCGTTGCACACGGAATTGTCCGTGGATCCGGGCCGGGCGGACATCATCGTCGCCGGCATACTGATCCTGCGCACCTTCATGCGGGAACGCGGCGTGGAATCGCTGACGGTGAGCGAGCGCGGCCTGCGCTACGGCATAGCGCTGCGGGAAGCGTCGCGCGCGCTCACCGCCTGAGTGAGCCGGTGCACCACCCGGATCAAGGCGTCGGCGCCGCGTTCGACGTCCGCTGAGTCCGTCGTCGCACCAAAGGATACACGCACTGTTGCGGCTCCCGTCGCGTCGTCGTGTCCTATCGCGCGCATCACGTGTGACGCGGTGACGCTGCCGGATGTGCAGGCGCTGCCGCTCGACACCGCGACACCTTCGAGGTCCATCGTTACAACCAGCAACTCGCCGTCCACCGGGTAGTGTTGAGCGGGAAAAGACAGACTCACGATGTTGGGCATCGATACGGTTCCGCCGCCATTCAATACGACATGCGGGAACACCGCGCGCAAACGCGCGAGGAAATCCGCCCGAAGCGTCTCCCACCGCGCGTGTCGCGCCTCCCTCTCCCGCAGGGCCTTCGCGGCCGCCGCGCCGAACCCGACCGCGAGCGCGACGTTCTCGGTGCCGCCGCGCCTGCCGCGCTCCTGCGAACCGCCCGGGAACAGCGGTTCGACCTCGGTGCCTTTGCGGATGAAGAGCGCGCCGATGCCCTTCGGTCCGTGAATCTTGTGCGCCGACATCGCCGCCGTGTCGAAGGGAATTTCGACGCTCGAGAGCGGGAGTTTGCCGGCGGACTGCACGGCGTCAACATGCATGAAAATATCGCGCGCGCGCGCCGCCGCGGCGATGGTTCCGACATCGGTGATGCCGCCCGTTTCGTTGTTCACGTGCAGCAGCGCCACACCTCCCGCTCCTTCGTCGAGTCGGGCCATCACGTCGTCGGGACGCGCCGCGCCGCTTGGTGTGACAGGGGCGTGGACAATGGCGAAACCCTCATGCTCCAGTCGTTCGAGCATTGCAAGCACCGCGTGGTGCTCGGCCGCACTCGTCACGATGCGCCGGATGCCCCGTCGGTCGGACGCGTGCGCAAGGAGCGACATCGCGAAGGTATCGGCCTCCGTGCCGCCGGATGTAAAGACGATTTCGGCAGGATCCGCTTCGAGCAGGGATGCGACATGAGTGCGCGCCTCCTCCAACGCGTCCTTTGCCCGCCGCCCGAAGACGTGCACCGAGGAGGCGTTGCCGAAATGTTCGCGCAGATATGGCAGCATCGCATCAACGACGTCGGGATCGACGGGTGTCGTTGCCGCGTTGTCGAGGTAGACGGCGCCCGCATTCATCCGCGTGCCCCCTCCCCGAAGGCCGTACTACCGTCCGCGGGAATCGCGAGCACATCACCCGCGTGTATGGCCAGGATGGCGCCGTCCGGACATTCGACCAGCAGGGCGCCGTCGGCGGCGAGGTCCACCGCGCGCACGGCGCCGAGATCCGCGCGTTCACGCACCGTCACCATGCTCCCGATCATGTCGCTGCGCGCGCGCCAGGCCTCGAGCACGGGCCCCGCGCCCCTCTCGTCCCACACGTGGTACCAGTCGGTCATTTTTTCGGACAAATACGAGAGAAATATCTCAACATCGTCGCTGCGCGCGCCCGCGCCGCGCAGCGAGACGGGGGGCACGGCGTAGTCGCCGTGAAACTCGTGCTGCGTGAGATTGACGCCGATGCCGACAATGACAAACGGATCCGTGCCGTGACCGCCCGATTCGAGCAGTATGCCGGCCACCTTGCATCCTTGGAGCAGGACGTCGTTCGGCCATTTCAGCTTCGTCTCCAGATCCGCGCATGCACGTATCGCGTCGGCGACGGCGACCCCCGCGAGGAGCGAGAGCCCGGACCATTCCTCCGGATCGCGTCGCGGGCGCAGAATGTACGAAACCAGCGCGCTGCTTCCGGGCGCCGACAGCCACTCGCGTTCGTACCGTCCGCGGCCCGCGGTTTGAAACGCGGCGGTGACGACGCTGCCCTCGGGCGCGCCTTCGGCCGCGAGTTTTTTCGCGACGGCGTTGGTCGAGTCCGTCACCTCGAAATGTGAACGCGGCCGGCCCAGCACAATGTCAGGTTTATCGATCATGGTTTGTCCTTCATGGTGACAAAATACAGTGCGCATCCGCAGCCTTCCAAGCTCCCCGTACACAGGCCGGGGCGCGTCGTTCTTCCTTGTTTTTTCGTGCCCATTCCGCTAGTTTGAAAAGAAGTGTGTTCATGCGTCGAAGATGCCACATTCGCTTGTCGATCCGCCTTCTTTTCCCTCCCCTGCACGCGACACGCTGCCTCACTTTCACACTGCAAATTCCGGTATTTCATCCATAGCTGAGGTTTCCATGACCAAGGGTACAACCATTCTCCTGCTGGCCTTCCTGCTGCTTGCGGGCGGGAGCGCGTCAGCTCAGTTCGGCGTTATCATCTACACCGGACAGTCGTCAGCCGATCTGTATATGGGAAAACTGACGGATCAGAACTACTCCAAGGTGGAGTTCTTCCGCGGAGCGCGCAAGCTCGGCGAGATCACCAACGGCGGACCCAACGGCGGCATCGTCACCGATTACGGCCTGAGCAAAGGCGTCGCCTACCAGTATGAATTCCGCGCCCACCGTACAACGGGCGGATTCCTTCAGGGCCAGGTCGGACTCGGCTTCATCATCGGCGGTGAAATCCGCGGCATTCTGACGCGGCGTGACACAATCTCGATCAACACCGTCCTCATCGACAGCGTCTTCATCTTCCCCGGCGGTCCCGTGAATCCGGAAGTGTCGGTACCCGGCGGACATCTGCATTTCGCCTCCGGCTGCGATCTGACCTATAGCGTTGCGATGTCGGGCAAAGTATCGGGCATTAAAATCTACGACACCGAAAGCCCGTCCTTTCCTCCGGGCAAGATGACCTCCTCGGGCGGCCGCATCAAGGACATCAACACGCATTGCTGGGGCCAGGCGGGTCCGCTGCACGGCATGACCTTTGTCGGGTCCGACATTTTCATGTATTCCAAATACCCGAGCGTCATCACCAACTGCCAGCTCACCTATAACACGGATCAGGGCCGGAACGACTTCTCGTATTTTGTGCACGACCACAACATGATGGATGTATCGCTCACCACCGTGCGCGACGAGTGCCAGATGATCGGCGCCATCCGCGCCGACCGCATGACCATCGAGTACGACGGCGTGCTGACGGCGACCGACGTGACGAACAGCATGTTCCGCAGCAACGGACAGTTGAACCTGCGTCCGATCAACGAGCCCACCTCGTGCCGCAACTCGACATTCAAGGGCGGCACAAGCAACTCGAGCCTGAACATCAGCAACCAGTCCGTGGTCGAATTCAACACGATGGAATACGGCACCACGCTGACACTCTCGTCGATCGCGGGCGGCTTCGATTCCGCCGACGTGAAAAAGGTGCGCATCAATTTCAACGAATTCCAGCGCGAGGAACAGCTCTCGCTGATCCTGTCGACCGTCAAGACCGACACGATCGACGTCACGAAAAACTACTGGGGCAACTGCACGGGACCGACCTCGTCCGAACGGCTCGGCCGCGCAGCGCGTTTCGATCCCTTCCTTCGCGCGAAGTATCCGGCCACGTCGTATTGGTTCGACATCTCCCCGAGCAAGAAAAACATCATCGCCGACGGCGAGGATGAGGTGGTCTTCACGGGCCATTTCTGGAACGTGATCACCGAGCAGGATTCCGCGGGCGCAACGGTCGACTACCTCGTGCGTGTGCTCGGCAAGGAAGTGCAGAAAGGCACGCTGACGATGGACGCCAACGGCATGTGCACCCTGTCGGTGAAAATCCCGGTCGAGTACCGCACGGCAATCTCGGCCGAAGTGTACTTCACCAGCATCCAGTGCATTCAGATGGCCTACATCCTGATGGTGAGCGAACCCTCCGGTTCCGACCTGCAGGTGCAGGAGGCCTACGTGCAGCAGGCGATCACAGGTGAAACATCGCTGACCGCCAACAAACCCTTCATGGTGAAGGCCATGCTCTACACCGAGGAGCCGGTCACCACCAAGTTCAAGGTGCATGTGACCGTCAACAATCACGTGTACGACACCTTCTACGTGTTCGACAACAAGAGTCTCGGCCTCGAGTACCAGCTCGAGAATCCGCTCACGGAAATCAATCTCCCGAAGGGCGAATCCCCCACGCTGTACTTCCCGATCAATGAAACCGGACTCGGCGTCGGCAGTTATCAGGTGGTTGTGACTGTCGATCCCACCGATGCGCAGAATCCGAAAGGTCGCGTCGTCGAGCCGATAGAGACCAACAACGATATATCCGTCCCATTCACCGTCGCGGCAACAAAGTGGGGCAACGAGGGCACCTCGGGGGCCAACGTCTTTGTGCAGGCCATCGACGGCTTCTCCAGAAACCGACTCGAGTTCATGCGCCGCACGACCGATACGACAAAGTCGTTCATCGAATCGTCCTGGCCGATGAACGCGGGCCAGATTTCATTCACGACCGACAGCACGGTTGCGGATTACAGTTGGCTCAATCCCGACACGCTCCGCGCGGAGACCTGGCAGTATTACCTGATGAAGTCCTACAAGCAGCTCCGCATGTCACAGCCCGCGTACGACCGCTACGTCTTCGCGGTGGATCGCGACTGGTTCGGCACGCGCCTGCATCCCATCGACTTCCCGCATCGTCTGTCGCAGACGCTGAGCTGGTCGGGCATTTACGACCTCATGCTGGTGAGCGCGCAGAGTTACAAGTATCTCGCCCACTCGCTCGGACACTCCTTCGGCCTGCGCAGGCATGATTTCGGCAGCACCGACCCCGACACGCAGGAAGAGTATTACAACTACTTTGTCGGCAAGGAAGTGTACGAGGCCGTCGATCCGTTCTCGCTCCGCATCATCCACTACGGACTCAAGAACAAGGTGGGGTATCTCCAGAAGGCCTACTGCTTCATGGGCAACACGAAGATCCCGGGCGAATCGAACAAATTCAACATCTGGATCTGCGACGTCGACCATGCGAAACTGCAGAACACCTTCCACACCTTCCGCGGCAATGGTGGCTCGTTCAGCAAGCCCACTGTGGCGAAGGGCGTGTTCATCGAGGGCAGCGTCGATTCCACCACCAAGGCCTTCACGTTCGGCCCGTGGATGACACTCGACAACGCGACCGCGTCGAACATGGTCGATTCGGCCTGGGCGACACACATCTTCAAGACCCTCGACGGCAACGGAACCGAACTCGCGCGTTACTACTACCGTCCGACCTTCACGGCTCTCGGCCTCGATGAAGCGGCCGACCAGCCGTTCTTCGAGAAGGAGTACTTCGCGTTTGTGATGCCTTTCAACGATCAGGTCCGCAAGGTGGTGGTGACAAAGGACAATCAGGTGGTGATCGAGCGCAACGTCTCGGCGAATCCCCCGGTTGTTTCCTTCACGTATCCGAAAAACAGCGACAAGGTGCCCGAGGGCGGATCCTTCATCGCCCGCTGGGGCGCGACCGATCCCGACGGCGACACCGAATTCTGGTACACGGTGTACTTCAGCACCGACGGCGGCCTGACGTGGAAGCTTATCGCCTTCGAATCGCAGCTCACCGAATCGATCATCCGCGCGCCGAAGGGCCGCGGCTACAAGCTAAAAATCATCGGCACCGACGGCATCCACTCCGACGAAGACATCGTCACCTTCGACATCGAAAACTCGACGGAGCTTCCCGCCGCGCCGGGCGAATACGTCCTGCATCAGAACTATCCGAATCCGTTCAATCCGTCGACGCTGATCCGTTACACCCTCCCCGTCTCGGGCCAGGTGACGGTCGAAGTGTTCGACGCGCTGGGTCGCCCCGTGGAAACCCTCTACAAGGGCATTCAGGAGGCCGGCAATCACGCAGTAACCTTCGATGCGGGTGATCACCCCAGCGGCGTGTACACGGCCGTCCTGCGCGCCGGAAACGCCGTGCGGACGATTCGTATGACGCTGTCGAAATAATCAGGACATCCGAAAAAAGGTCCCGCTTCGGCGGGACTTTTTTTTTGCTCCACGGGAAATCCGTCTTCCCCGCGCATGAACCTGCGCACACACAGCGAACATTCCCCATGTGGTGCTCGCGTGTGTGAAGTGGGATGCACGCAGTGATGCAGAAAATAGCCGCGGGCGGGCGTACGGCAGTCGAAAATGCTTTATTCTTGCTGGAAACGCTGATTTTCCCTTCTGGCACGGCTCTTGCAAACAAAGGGGCAGAACACCAGAAAGGAAGTACCCCGTGATCAAGCAGCAACATTTCGACCTTCTCAACACTGTACAGGAACAGCTCGCCTCCTTCCGCCACATCATGCGGATGAAGCCGCACGCGCTGCTGGTTTCGCGCGCGTCGTTCACGTGGCTGATCCGCGTGTTTCAAGACGAAATGAAAGTGTACGGCGTATGTCCTGTGGACTTTGAGCGCTGGACGTACACCGATGGCGCTGACACCGTTCGCATCATGATAGACGAAATGGCCGACGACTACACGGTGAAGGTTATCTGATTCTCGTCCCTACCGATTTTTTCCATATACTCCTGAACACAGGACCCGGCGCTGCTCCCGCCGGGTCTTGCTTTTTCAGATGGTCACACTTCTAATCGCACCGCGAGCCCCGAGTTGCCCCCGCCTGGTCCTGCTTCCCACAAGGTCACACGGCTATTCGCCCTGCGATCCCGGTACGCCGTCGTGCGTGCTGAGTGTGACCTGACCGCGGTAGCGCGCTTTCAGCGCCTCGACAAATAACCCGGCGTTGCCGTTGATGGCGATGACGCGGCGCGTGCCTGAAAAGGCCTCGCGGGCTGCGCGTTGTACCTCGGCCGCGCTCACACGCTGCACCGCGTCTCCGAAACCGCGCACGAGTTCGGGCGAGATGCCGTACACCACCACGTCGAGAAGCTGCTCCTGCATTTTCTTGTTGGTCTCGTACATGAACTCGAGATTGCGTGTCAATTCCCTCTTCGCTGCGGCGAGTTCCGTATCCGTTGGAGGACGCTGCACCATGTCGTGAATTGCTTCGTCCATCCACAGCAGCACACTGTCGATGCGCGCCGCGGGAGCGGATCCGCCCAGGACGATGCTGCCGCCGCGTCCGTACACGCCGTAGGTGGAAAAGAACGATGGAAGCACGGGATGTTCATCCCAGAGTTTCCGTTGCAGGCGCGATCCGCGTCCGCCGCCGAGTATCTGGTTCATGACCAGCGTGGGCACAAAGAGCGCGTCGGCGCGGCCGCAGGCCTTAACGCCCCATCGTATCTGGGCGAACGCCTGTGTCGCGTTGTCGATGATCCGGATTTCCGGATCTTTATTCACCGGCATTTTCTCGGCTTCGGCTGCGGCCGCCTTGTTGCCGCGCGTCCATGCGCCGAAGCGGTCCTTGACGAGTGTCACGAGTATGCCCGGATCCACATTGCCGGCCACCGAAAGTGTGGCGTGCTCGGGCCGGTACCAGGTGCGATGATATCGCTGCACGTCGGCCGGACCGATGCCGCTCAGCGCGTTCTGGCCTCCGAGCAGCGGGCGTGCGAGCGCATGCCGCGGTCCGTAGAGCGCCGAGAAGAGTTCCAGGGACGCGCGCTCACCGGCGTTGGGGTCCCAACCCGCCATCGCCTGCTGCAGCCGCTGCGATTCGCGGTTCACCTCGCCCGCCGGGAAGCCGGCGTTCATCACGATGTCGGCCATCACGTCGAGGGCGCGCGGCAGATGCCGCGTGAGACAGCGCAGATACACCTGCGAGTATTCACGCGTGGTGTAGGTGCTCATCGTCGCGCCGATGGTCGACAACTGGCTGATGATGTCGGCGCGGCGCCGCGTGGGCGTGCCGGCAAACAGCAGGCGGCTCGTCAACTGCGCAAGCCCCTCCTCGCCCGCCGCCTCGCGATTGATTCCCGCGTCGATCATGAGGTTCACCTCGACCACGGGCACGTTGTTCACACGCGCATGCAGCACACGCATTCCGTTGGCCATCGAGTCGGTGCGCACCGCCGGCATCGGGTAGGTGACGGCCGCGCGCGGAGGCGCCGTGGCGGTCCGTTTCCGCTTTTGCGCGGACAAGGGAAGCGCGAGAAGAATGACAGCGAGGAGGGCGAGGAGGATGGAGCGCATGAAGAGTATGTGTCCTGTGTTCGGTGCGTGAGGTGATGGAGAGGTTACCGTACTGCGCGGCGGCCGCAGGGCTCAGCGTTTGCGCTGCGCGGGTTCGGGGAGATTCCGGCCGCGCATCAGCAGATAGATGCCCCAGATGATGAGGCCCAGCGACACGAGCTGCGCCTGCGAGAGGCCGGCAAAAAGCAGCGGGTTGAGCCGGATGAACTCCACCAGGAAACGCGCCGTGCCATGCAGCACCAGAAACCAGCCGAACTGATTCCCCGGCGCCAGCGTCTTTGTGCGGCGCAGATACAGGAACAGGAACAACGCGGTCGCCAGCAGTATTTCGTACACGGGCGCCGGATGCACCGGGATGTCGGCGGGAATGGGCTGCCCGGGGAAGATGCGCGCGTAGGCGTCGGCGAGCTGCGTGTTGATGCTCGATAATGTCGGCACTGTTCCGTGGGGATATGTCATTGCCCAAGGCAGGTCCGTGGGGATGCCGTAGTCGCCGTCTCCCGCGAGCTGGCACCCGACGCGGCCGAAACCATAGCCGATGGCAAGCGCGGGCGCGGCTACATCGGCAAAGGACAGCAGCGAGAGTTTCCGCGAGCGGAAGTAGAGAAAGATGAACAGCGTCGCAAGCAGAAAACCGCCGTAAAACGTGAGCCCTCCCGACGAGAACAGGGTCTCGGTCGGCCGCGCGAGGAATTCGCTCCAGTTCTCAAGGATGTGAAACAGCTTGGCACCCGCCACGCCGCCGATAAGGCCGAGCATGGTGACAGTGGTTGCCAGACCTGGATCACGTCCGAGCCGCCGCAATTCCGCGGTGAGCAAAAGATTGCCGACGAGGAAGGCGATCCCCAGCATGAGGCCGTAGCTGTAGATCGTGATCGGGCCGATTTTCAGAAGTTCAGGGTACATCGTGTCACCGCGTGTGCACTTCTATGAATGCGCCGCGTTTCGGCACTGCTGTGACGATACGGACGCTTGAGTCTGTCACATGAATCACGCATTCGTTGGTCACCGGACCGGGCTTAATCAGCGCGACGTCGTATCGGCCGGTCAGGTCGAACAGGTCCACCATGCCCTCCGCGCTCCCCGAAGCCGGCAGCAGCATGCCCCGCGCGCGCAGTCCCTTGAGCGTGAGTTCGATGCGTTTGCCCGCAACACGCTGCTCGACGGTGATCTCGTAGCGGAAATGGTTGAATTCCTCGACCGTGTGGAAATGGAAACGCACACACTCCCTCTTCTCGCGCGGATTGAACGCGCGGTAGACGTCAAGCGTGTATTCGATGGGCCCCTTGTCTATGCGGGGGAACATACGCGTCCGAGCCGGTGTGGAGGAAAAACAGAGGTGGTTTTCAACATCTTTGCAAGGTACAAAACGCGGTGGAAATTCGACAATGCAGTTGGGAATCGCCTGCGCGGAACAAAACAGGGCATGCCCTCGCGAGCATGCCCTGCGGTTTCGTGCTACACTGCGGATTATACGTCGAGGTAGTTCATCTCCTCTTCGCGCAGTATCTCGAGCACTTCGCTCGAACTCGCCGCCTGCAAGAGGCGGTTGCGCAGTTCTTCCTTGTTCATAAGCCGCGAGATGCGGCTGAGCAGCTTGATGTGCGCGCCGACCAGGCTGTCCTTTCCGATGAGCAGAAACAGGAGACGGACGGGCTCGTGATCGAGGGCCTCGTAATCGATCGGCTGTTCTGTGATGCCGAAGGCCGCGACGATGTCGGACACAGCGTCGGTCTTGCCGTGCGGAATCGCGAAGCCCTTGCCGACACCGGTCGACATGATCTTCTCGCGCTCGAAGATCGCCTGGCGGACCTTCTCGAGGTCCTTCACCTTGGGAGACGACGCCGCGAGCTGTATGATCGCGTTGATCACGTCTTCCTTCGACTCGCCCGCAATCTTGACGCTGATGAGTTCTTCGTTGAGTATGCTGCTGATTTTCATTGGGTCTCGTCGTCAATACGACAAATGATTCACGAATCTACGCATTATCGCGCCATTGCACAACTTTCGATTCATATTCCTCGGCGATCGCGCGCGCGCGCTCGGGACTCTCGGCCTCAACGTAGATGTGGAACAGCGTCGTCTCCTTGCTCGGGAGCAGAAGCACCCAGTTGCGCACGTCGAACACAATCTTGATTCCGTCAATGAGCACACGCTGCTGCTGCTCGCTGTCGCGCATGGCGTAGCGCATGACGCGGCCCTTCGCGTCCCAGTCGCAGTGTACGTCCTTCTGCGCCGTATGCAGGACCTCGAGCTGCGCGTTTACGTCGCCAAGTTTCCATCCGGTTGCCGCCATCAGCTCGAGCAGTTTCACGATGCTGTACATGGCGTCGGTTGCGAAGGAGAACTGCGGGAAGATGAATCCGCCGCGCGTGCCGCCGACAAAGGCGAGTTCCGGATCGTCGATCACGGCGTTCATCATGCCGAGATGTGTCGTCTGCGTGCGGACCAGTTCCGCGCCGTATTCCGCGGCCAGCAGGTCCATCACGCCCGTGCCGGTGACGGGACAGCCGAACTTCTTCACGGGTGTTCCGCTGCGGCGTGCCGCCTCGAGAACGAGCTTCGCAACGATGGCGAGCAGACGGTCGTCGGGCAGAAAACGCCCCGCCTCGTCGGCGACAAATATCTTCTCGGCCCCGGCGTCGATAAGGAAACCGGTGTCGTAGGACAGGGAGCGAACGATGCCCGAGATGTGCTCACACGCCGCCTGGAATTCCTCGGTGCTGCGTGTCAGTTTGTCGGGATCGATGTACGCGTTGAGACTCACCACCTGTGTGCCGATGTCGCCCAAAATGTTCGGGAACACGGTGGAGGCGATGCCGTAGGAATAGTCCACCACGGCGTTGAACGCGCGGCTCTTGATGACCTGCCGGTCGAGTGTTGCAAAGATGCGGCTGCGATAGGTCTCCGTCGTCCTTTCGGGGAAGGAGATGGATCCGATCGACGAGTAGTCGGCGCGGGTGAAGTCCTCCGAGAAGAACTGCCGCTCGATGGCCTTCGTGCGCGCGGTCGCGAGATCCTTGCCGCTGCCGTCGAAAAAGATCACGTCCATCGACCGCTTGTCGAAGGGGGATTTGCGGACGTGGAACCCCGCGGCGCAGCGCCCGTTGCGCAGCTCCTGCCGCACCATGGGAATGGAGGAGGTCTGCATGTCGACGATCGAGACGCCGGCCGACATCAGTCCGCAGGTGATCGCGCGCTTGAGCATGCGGCTCGCATTGTCGGGATCGCGGCTCGACAGCACGAGGCGTCCCTGCCCCACCACCGCACCGAGCGCCGCGCCGACCTTGGCCCCGAACTCGGGAGTCATTTCGATGTTGGTGATGCCGGTGATGCGCGCGTCGGTGAAGAGTTCCTTCAGCCACTTGTCTTCCCACACCAGACTCTTCGACAACGTCGCGCCGTCCTCCACCACCTTGTCGGGCCAGAGTTTGATGTTCGGCTGCAGATAGGCCTCGCGGCCGATCGTGCATCGGTCGCTGATGAAGACGTTCTCGGCGATTGTTGCGCCCGTGTATACGGCCGTCTCGTATCCGATCACCGAATCCGAAATATGCACGTTCTCGTCGATGCGGCACCCGTCCCAGATCACGGAGTTCTGTATCACCGCGCCCGCGGCCACGTCGACATCCCTGCCGATCACCGAGTTGGTGAGGCGGGCGGTGTCGGCGACACGCGCGCGGTCGCCCAACACGACGGTTCCGCCGATAATCACATTCGCGGGCTGCCACTGCACCTCGGTGCCCACCACGGCCGACCCCTGCGCGATCCCGGGCTTGTCGAGACCGACCTTGCCCGCGAGGAAATCCATCGACGCCTCCTGATACTCGTTCAGTGTGCCGACGTCGCGCCAGTACCCCTCGGCGATATACCCGCAGAGCTTCAGTCCCTCCTGCATCATGAGCGGGAAGAGATTCTTGCTGAAGTCGAAATCCTGCTTGTAGGGAATCAGATCCAGCACGTGGTGTTCGAGAATGTAGATGCCCGTGTTGATGGTGTCGCTGAACACTTCACCCCAGGACGGCTTCTCGAGGAAACGTGTGATGTTCCCCTCGTCGTCGACGATCACGACGCCGAACTGCAGAGGATTGGGCACGCGGGTGAGGACCAGTGTCGCGTCGGCGCCCTTCTCCTCGTGGTAGCGCATCGCCGCGCTGAGGTCGAAATCCGTCAACACGTCGCCGCTGATGATGAGCACGCGCCCGTCGCCGAGCTTCTCGGCCGCGTTACGCACGCTGCCCGCGGTGCCGAAATCGGCCTCGGCCTGCATGTACTGCATCGTGATGCCGAAATCGTGCCCGTCGCCGAAGAAGTTGCGGATGGCCGCGGGATGATAAAACAACAGCGAGACGATGTCGTCGAACCCGTGCCGCTTCAACAGCTCGACGATGTGATGCATCATCGGCCTGTTCAGCATCGGCACCATGGGCTTCGGGATGTTGCAGGTCAACGGACGCAGGCGGGTGCCGAACCCGCCGGCCATGATGACAGCCTTCATGTGATCCTCAAGGAAACGTGGAATACGCTGTGTGGGGGTCTCGCCGGTGATTCTCCCGGACGACACAAGCTACAAAAAGGGCCGCGCAGAGCCAACAAACTCAGAAGGGCTGCGGCGGCAGATTCACGAAATCGACGGTGATGTCGATACCGCGGCGGAACGCCCCCGCGCCGAGGTCCACCGGCGCGTGCGCGGCCGGATTGCCCGTCATGGTGTACACGCCCACCACGCGCCAGTCGGCAAACGGATTCGCCGCGTACTGCTGCGCGACCGCCACGTATTGGAAAACGCCGCTGAGCCCGGGCATACGCAACGTGTAGGTCTGCGTGTCCTGATTCAGGACCAGTTTATCCGAAAAAAGGAGAGTCCCGTTGAGGTACTCCTGCAGGATGTTTGTCGGCGGGAACACGCGTATGGCCACGACGCGCAGGTCCATCAGACTGTCGGCCGCGGGCCAGCGCGAGGTGACGGTGATGGTCCCTTCGAAACCCGGCGTCTCCGAGGCGGACGCGCGCGCCATGTCGGGCGAAAGCCCGTGGTCGCACGACAGGGCGAAACAGGCGAACAAAATCAGCGGGAGGCCTGTCGCGAGAATGCCGCGTGTGTGCGCGCCGCTCATGCCTACTTCACCACACTTCCCGGTACGGCCGCCGGGTCCGCCGCGACAAGCAGCGGCGCCTCGCCACCGATGGATGAGGCGAGCAGCATACCCTGCGACTCGACGCCGCGGATTTTTGCGGGGGCGAGGTTCGCCACGACGACCACCTTGCGTCCGGGGAGGTCCGCCGCCTCGTACCGCGCGCCGATGCCGGCCACGATCTGCCGCGTCTCGCAGCCGATGTCAACCTTTAATCGGAGCAGCTTGTCCGATTTTGGAACACGCTCGGCCTCGAGCACGAGCCCCACACGCAGATCGAGCACACCGACACTGTCGATGCCTATCTGGTCCTTGAACGGCGCATACTCCGGAGCGGGCGCCGAGGCGGGCGCGGTTTCCTGCGCAGGCGCGGCGGTGTCGAGACCCGCGCCGAGCAGCGCCGTTGCGGCCTCGATGGCGCTGTCCTCGATTTTGGTGAAGAGGATTTCCGGCGCGCCGATGGTCTGCCCTTCCGCGAGTGTGCAGGACTGTATTGCCTCCCACGACCAGGGCGCCTCGGGAGGAAGCTGCAGCAGGCGTTTGATCCGTTCGGCTGTTTCCGGCAGCACCGGCGCGAGCAAAATGCCGAGCGCGTACACGGCGTCGAGACAGGTACGGATGGTGGAGGCCGCGCGCGCGGGATCGTCTTTCACCCGCTTCCAGGGTTCGGCGTCGTTGAAGTACTTGTTGCAGAGCCGCGCGAAGTTCATCGCCGCCTGCAAACCGTCACGGAATTTGAAGCGGTCGAATGCTGCGCCCACCGCTTCGGCCGCGGCCCCGAATTCCGCGCGGAAGGCGCGGTCGGCTTCGTCAGCTTCGATGGCGGCGGGAACGCGTCCCTCGAAATTGCGATGCGCGAAGTGGACCGTGCGGTTGATGAAATTGCCGACGATGTCGGCGAGTTCATTGTTGTTCCGCGCCTGGAAATCGCGCCAGGTGAAATCGCTGTCGCGCGTCTCGGGCATGTTCATCGTGAGCGTGTACCGCAACGGATCGGCGGGGAAACGGTCGAGAAATTCATCGACCTCGATCGACCAGTTTCTGCTCTTCGAAAACTTCTGTCCTTCGAGATTGAGGAATTCGTTCGCGGGCACGTTGTCGGGAAGGATGTAGCCGCCCTTCCCCATCAACATGGCGGGGAACATCAGGCAATGAAAGACGATGTTATCCTTGCCGATAAACGCGACGTAGCGCGTCGATTCGTCGCACCAGTACTGTTTCCAGCGCTCGGGATCACCCTGTGCCGCCGCCCACTCCTTCGTGGAGGAGATATACCCGAGCACGGCTTCGAACCAGACGTAGAGCACCTTGCCCGCCGCGTTGTCGAGCGGCACTTTTACGCCCCACTCAAGATCGCGCGAGATGGGACGGTCGGACAGCCCGGCCTTCAGCCAGCTCCGCACCTGCTGCAGCACGGTGTCCTTCCAGTCGTTTTCGTGCCCGTCGACAAAGGCCTCGAGCCGCTCCTGATAATCGCCGAGCGGGAAATACCAGTGTGTCGCGTTGCGCACGACGGGCGTCTCGCCCGAGAGCAGGCTCTTCGGATTGAGCAGCTCGGTCTGCGCGTAGTACTTGCTGCAGTTTTCGCACTGGTCGCCGTACGCGCGGTCGTAGCCGCAGTGCGGGCAGGTGCCGGTCACAAAGCGGTCGGGCAGGAACATGCCCGCGTGCTCGTCGAAGAGCTGCTGCTCGACGGCGCTGCGCAGAAGTCCGCGCGAATGAAAATCGAGGAACCACTCGCGCGCCGTCTCGTGATGCAGCGGCAGCGACGTGCGCGAGTAGTTGTCGAAACTGATGCCCGCGCGCGCGAAGGCGCTGCGGTTGATGTCGTGATAGCGGTCGATGATCGTCTGCGGCGTGCTCCCCTCCCGCGTCGCGGAGATCAGGATGCTGACGCCGTGCTCGTCGGAGCCGCAGATGTAGACGACATCCGTGCCGCGCAGGCGGTGATACCGCACGTAGATGTCGGCGGGCAGATAGGCGCCCGCAAGATGGCCGAGATGCACCGCGCCGTTTGCGTACGGCAGGGCGGATGTGACGAGAAGGCGTTTCCAGTCAGGCATGATTGTCGCTGTCGTGTGTGCCGCGCGCGGAGCGACGGCTGTCGCGTCCGCGCGCAGGTGATCGTCGCCGGAGTCGGGATCAGGAATGAGCGTTGCTTCCCCCGCCGCGGCCGGACGGAATGTGTATCTGATAATCGTAGATCTTCGTGTACAGGGTGCGCAGACTGATGCCGAGTATGTCGGCCGCTGCGCGCTTGTTGTAGTTCTGCTCCTTCAGCACGCGCTCGATGTGTATCGATTCCATGTCGCTCAGCGACATCTTCGCCACTTCGCTCGAAGGGGCGCCCATGGTTTCGTTGCCGTTCGCGTAATCGAGCATGATGTCAGCCGGTTCGATCACGTCGCCGCTGGTCAGGATGATCGCGCGCTCCACCACGTTTTCGAGTTCGCGCACGTTGCCCGGCCAGTAGTAGTTGACGAGTTTCTGCATCGCGGCCGGACTGAACTGCTTCGTTTCCTTCCCGCGCGACTTGGCCTGCAGGAAATGCTCGACCAGATCCGGCACGTCTTCCTTGCGGTCCGCCAGCGGCGGAAGGTTGAGCGCGATCACGTTGAGGCGGAACAGCAGGTCCTCGCGGAACGTGCCGAGCTTCACCATTTCTTTCAGATTCTTGTTCGTCGCGGCGATCACACGCACGTTGGCCTTCATGGCCTGCGTGCCGCCGATGCGGCGGAACTCACCCGTCTGCAGGAAGCGCAGCAGCTTGGGCTGTATCGACAGACTGATCTCCCCGATTTCGTCGAGGAACATGGTGCCGTTGTTCGCCACTTCCACCATGCCGTGTTTCAGCACCATCGCGTCGGTGAATGCGCCGCGCTCGTGCCCGAACAGCTCGCTCTCGAGCAGGTTCTCGGGAATGGACGCGCAATCGAGCGCCACGAAGGGTTTGTCCTTCCTGCTGCTCATCTTGTACAGCAGGTTCGCGACCACCTCCTTGCCCGAGCCGCTCGGACCCGTGATGAGCACGTTGCTGTCGGTCGGCGCCACCTTGTACACGGTGTCGAGCACCTGCTGGAACGCGGAACTCGTGCCGATCACGTTTTTCGCCTGATGCCGGCGCTCGAGTTCCGATTTGAGCAGCACGTTTTCGAGCTTCAGCTTGCGATGGTCGAGTGCGCGCTCGATCGTCTGCAGCAGTTCCGTGAGATTGTACGGCTTCGTCACGTAGTCGTACGCGCCGAGTTTGACGGTCTCGACCGCGGTGCGCACGTCGGTGAAGGTGGTGAGCATGATCACCTCCGAACTCAGCGTGTTCTCGCTGATGTGTTTGAGCACCTCGATGCCGTTCACGCGCGGCATCTTGATGTCGAGGAGGATCACGTCGTATTGCTGGCGCTGGATCTTGTTTATCGCCTCGATTCCGTTGATCGCGTTGTCGCACACGTAGCCGTTTTCGATAAGCTTCGCAGTAAGGACATCGCGAAACAGTTTCTCGTCGTCCACAACCAGGATGGATGCGCCTGATTTTGCTTTCGGTTCATTGCCGGTCATTGCTTCGCTCGCGCGTTCATTGAGGTGTCTTGGGGAGGGTGAAATGGAATTCGGTTCCCATGCCGAGTTCCGACTGCAGCCAAATTCTGCCGCCGTGATGTTCGACGATTTTTTTCACGATGGTGAGACCCGCGCCGTTACCCTCGTACTCCTCGCGCTGATGCAGACGCTCGAAGATCTTGAAGATCTTCTCGAAGTACTGGGGTTCGATGCCGATACCGTTGTCGCGGATCGAAAACTCGTAGAAGCGTTCGTCGAATTCCTTCCACGCGATTTCCACGACAACCTTGTCCTTGTCGTTGAACTTGATCGCGTTGCTCAGAAGGTTGAAGAACACCTGCTCGACACGCGTGCGTTCGCCGTGCACCTGCGGGAGTTCCTCGGGAAGTGTGATCTGCGTCTCCTTGGTGGAGATCCTGAAGCTCAGACTCTGGCTCACGCTGCTGATCACGTCGATGATCTTCACGGCCTCCATGGGTTGATTCATGCGGCCGATGCGAGACAGCTCGAGCAGCGAGTCGATGAGCGACCCGAGCCTCTGCGAGAAGTCCTTCAGGTTGTTGATGTACACTTTCGCCGTGTCGTCGAGTGTGTCGTAGTACTCGTCCATCAGCAGGTTCGAGATGAACGAAATGCCCGCAAGCGGCTCCTTGAGATCGTGCGACACCACGTAGGCGAACTCGTCGAGTTCCTGGTTCTGCTTTTTGATCTCGATGGATTTCTTGAGCGACTCGAAGTACAGGATGGCGTTCTCGATGGCCCCTCCCACCGTCATGCCGAGCGCGGAGAGGAAGCTGAGGAATTCCTCCGACCGTGTGAGCGGCTCCTTGACGAGTATCACGAGCATGCCGAGGAACGAGGCCTTCGGCAGCAGGGGCAGGATGAGTTTCGAGCGCGGATGCGCGGTGCCGTCGGCCGCTGTCAGAATCGCCATGTGCGACAAGTCGTGCAGCAGCACCTCGCCCTCTTCCGCGAGCACGCGGTCGTCGGGCGACGGCGTGAGCATTTCCGCGTACCGACCGCGCAGCGCGCGCGGCTCGCTGACAACGAGCGCAAGGGAGCCGTCCGTCCGATTTTTCAGGAAGATCCCGCCCAGCACGCCGTTGAATTTTTCGACGAGGCGCTGCAGCGCGATGGAGCAGATGGCCTCGAGTTCCAGGGTCTGGCTGATGCCCAGCGACAGATGGTTCATGAACTCGAGCTGGTCCTTTTTCTCCTCGAGCGCGCGCTGTGTGCGCAACGTCTCGGTCACATCGCGCCCGATGAGCAGGGTGCCGAGCAGCGAACCGTCGGCGCTGAGCAGGGGCGTCAGGTCGATGAGCGCCGGAAACACACCGTCGTCGCGGCGCCGCAGCGTCACCATGCGCTGACACTTGCCGCGCGTGCGCGCCTCGCGCTCGAGCGCGGCGTACGTCCCGTCCTCCTCCGCCGCCTGGTCGAAAAGCCGTGACGCATGCATGCGTCCGACCACGTCGGCGCGTATATGCAGAAACATGCGGCAGGCGCCCTCGTTGAAACTCAGTATCGTGCCGTTGGTTCCGATGGCGATGATGCACGTTTCGGTGCTGCTGTCAACAATTGCCGTGAGAAAGCCGTTTAATTCCGAGATCTCCGCCGTGCGTTCTTTCACGAGCAGATTGAGATCGCCCCGCGGTTCCTCGTGCTGCGGCATGGGCACGTCCAGCGGCTGCACGCATACCGAATCGCGCCCCTCGAAGGACGCGGGCGAGAGCAGGAACAGAAACGGCACACTCGCGCCGTCGGCATCGAGCTGCGCGCAGCGCTGCAGACGCGGACCCGCGCCCGCCGCCACCGCCTCGAAACCCTCGGCCAGTGTCTCACTACCGATTTCCGGCAGGAACAGCTTCTCGAAGCCCGGCATCCCCTCCCGGAGTTCGTGCCGCTCGAGCCACGCCACACCTTCGGCGTTCGCTGCGTGTATACCGGTCTGTCTGTCATAGAACAGAACCGGCGAACCGAGGAACGCACAAATATTGGCTGCCTGCTCCGAGGCACCCAGTGACGGAGCGTGTGACTTTGAGGTTTGCAACTATTTCGTAGAAGTGGGGCGAATGTGGATGATGCTCCAACAAAAATCAGCTAAGACAAACTCAAAAGCAAGCGCTATTGAAAGAATTACAACACTATTCCATCGGGTTTTGATTTGATTCGTGACATGATGTTATCGAGATTAAACCCAGATGCGGCACATGTTTCTAAATTGCGGACCAGAAAAGCACACGAATGAGAAACCGAACCGACCAGGAATTGATCGCGCTGTGCAGGCAAGGCAGGCGCGATGCGTTCAATGAGGTCGTGCGGAGGTATCAGGACAAGGTGTATTGGCTGGTCCGGCGTCTGGTGTCGGACCATGACGACGCCCTCGATATCGCGCAGGACGTCTTTGTGCGCGCCTACCACGGCGTGGCGGATTTCCGCGGCGATTCACAAATCTTCACATGGCTGTACACCATCGCCCGGAATCTCAGTCTCAACCACCTTCGTCGGAAAAACCTGCGCAACTTTTTTCACATCGACAGCATCATCGACTCCGCGCCCTCCGACGCGGCCGACGCGCCCGACACAACGATGGAACAGAGCGAGACGCGCACCCTCATCGAGGCGGCCATCGACACACTACCAACAAAACAAAAGCAGGTGTTCCTGCTCCGCTACTACGAAGAAATGCCCTACGAACAAATCGCCGCGCTGCTGAACACAAGCGTGGGCGGACTCAAGGCCAACTATTTTCACGCCGTGCGCAAAATCGAGGAGCATGTCAAACATGCGATGCACATCCCTTCAATCTGAACTGCCCGACTATCTTGCCGGCGCCCTCGGCGACGAGGCCGCGCGCGAGGTCGAAGCGCATCTGGCGCAATGCGCGGATTGCAGCGCGCGTGTCGACGAGTTGCGTCCCCTCTTCACGATACTCTCCGTTGAGAAGCGGGCGCCGCGTCCAATGTTCACCGATGCCTCCTTCATCGTCGCGGTCAACGCGCGCATCGACGCGCCGCGCGCGCGGGCTTGGAGGCCGGGCCCCCTGTTCACGCGCCTCGCGCTTCCAGGTATCGCCGCGGCCTGCCTGCTCGTGGGAATCATACTTTTTGGTCCGAATATACCGCCGTCCGACGACACGCTTGTCTCGACGCACGAGATCAGCACCATCCTGGGTAGTCTCGACGAAACCCAGCGCGACTCGCTGCGCGGTGAACTCGTCGCGGCAAACGCGGCCGATGGCGGCGCCACAACAACGCTGCCCGCCGTCTCCGACGCGGCCCTCGAAGGACTCGATGTCACGGGCGTCCTGTTCTCCGATGTCGCATACCCCGAGCTTGTGCGCGCCGGAAGCGCGTATCTCGACGACGAGACCCTGTTCGAGCTGCTGCCCGCCGACGCTATCGACAGCGCCGCTCCATCGGTCCCGGCCCAGTAACACATCGGGAACACTTCCCACGCCCGCATTCGACGCCCCCACTCTGTTGCCAAACAGGAGTCACCATGAACACCCGATATTTTCCCCTCCTCCTCCTCCTTCCGCTCACGCTGATCCTCACCGCAAACGCCTGCGCGCAAGACGACGAGCCGGGCGGCGTCAACGGCCGGCAGCGACTGGAGCAATACCGGCATCTGAAGATGATCGAGGCGCTGGACCTGAACGAGGAGCAGGCCATACGGCTCTTCGCCCGCGAGAAGGAATTCCGCGCGTCGGAAAAGGCCCGCGCCGAGCAGCGGCAGGACATTCTCGCGCGGCTGCGCACTCTCTCGAAAGGCACACCTTCCGAAGCCGACGTCCAGAAGGAAATCACCGCGCTGACAAACATCGCCGCCGAAATGGCCGCGGCGCGCCGCGACTACGTCCTCGGGTTGAAGGACCTCCTCTCCACCAAACAGATCGCGCAGCTCGTCGTGTTCGAGGACACGTTCATGAAGGAAGTGCGGCGCATCCTCGAATCGCAGAAGGGCCGCCGCCTGTTGAACAGGTAAGCGGGGTGAAGGCGGCGTCGCGCTCCGTCCTTCAGATAGGAAAAGACTCGGTCAATCCGTAGTTTTCCGCGATGAAACAGATCGCACAAAACAAGCGGACAGGCCAGATGGACGTGGCTTCCGTGCCCCCTCCGGCACTGAGACGCGGCATGGTGCTCGTGAAAAATTATTTCTCCGTGATCAGCGCGGGGACGGAAAAAACAACAATCGATTCCCGCAAATCGTCGATGGTGCAGCGCGCGCGCAGCCAGCCCGACGAGGTGCGCAAAGTGGTGGACGAAGTGCGCCGCACCGGACTTCTGACCACCTACAAGCGCATCATGTCGAAGCTCGACAGCGCGGCGCCGCTCGGATACAGCAGCGCCGGCGTGGTGCTGGCGGTGGACGAGTGGGTGCGCGACATCGAGATCGGCGACCGCGTCTCCTGCGCCGGCGCCGAATTTGCGCATCACAGCGACATCGTTGTCGTGCCGCGGAATCTCGTCGCAAAAATTCCTCCGACCGTGTCGATGGAATCGGCCGCGTATTCGACCATCGCTGCCATCGCGCTGCAGGGCGTGCGTCAGGCCGAGCCCACGCTGGGCGAAACCGTCGTCGTCATCGGCCTCGGGCTGCTCGGCCAGTTCACCGTGCAGTTCCTCGCGGCGAACGGATGCACCGTCATCGGCATCGACATCGATCCCGTCGTGATCGACCTCGCAAAATCCTCGGGCGCGGCGGCGGCGTATCACCGGCACAACGACCCGGTCGAAGCCCTGGTGGCCTCACACACGCGCGGCCACGGCGCCGATTCGGTGATCATCACCGCGGGCACGCACGACAACGATCCGATGGTGCTCGCCGGCAAAATCACCCGCGAACGCGGACGCATCGTCCTCGTCGGCGCCACGCCGCTGGATCTGCCCCGCTCCCCCGCCTATCAGAAGGAGCTCGACGTCCGCATGTCGCGCTCCTACGGTCCGGGCCGCTACGACGCCGACTACGAACTCGACGGTCTCGACTACCCTATCGGATATGTGCGCTGGACCGAAAACCGCAACATGCAGGCCTATCTCGATCTGCTCGAAAACAAACGGGTCAGCACCGAGCGGCTCACCACGCACCGCTTCCCGGTGGACCGCGCCCTCGACGCGTACGCGCTGATCGAGGGCGAAAAGCGCGAGCCGTACATCGGCATCGTCCTCACATATGACGACCTCGCCCCCGAGGAGCTGGCGGCCGTGCAAAATGCGGGTAAATCCGATCCACATATCCAGATTTCCCAGCGGCGCGAATCGCTGACCATCGGCTTCATCGGCGCGGGCAACTTCGCCAGCGGCTACCTGCTCCCCCACCTCAAGGAGGCCGAGGGTGTGACACTCGACACGGTCTGCAACCGGTCGGGCCTCACGAGCGCCGACATGGCCACAAAATTCGGCTTCCGCAATCACAGCACAAATCCCGACGAGATCTTCCACAACGAACGCATCGGCACCGTCTTCATCGCCACGCGCCACGGCGATCATGCGGAGCTCGCACGCCGCGCGCTCGAACGCGGGCAGCACGTGTTTGTCGAGAAACCCCTCGCCCTCAACGAGGCGCAGCTCGCGACACTCGAGCCGCTGCTGGCCTCCGCCGGCAGCAGCAACGGGCACCTTCAGTTGCTCGTCGGATTCAACCGCCGCTTCGCGCCTCTCGTGCGCGACATGAAATCGTTTTTTGCGAGCGCGAAGGAACCCTCGGTGATTCACTACTACGTGAATGCCGGCTTCCTGCCCGCCGATCACTGGACGCACGACCCCATCGACGGGGGCGGCCGCATTGTCGGCGAGGTCTGCCACTTCATCGACACCATACAGTTTCTCACCGGTTCCGCTCCCGCGCGTGTACACGCTGAACGAATCGCGTCCGAGAGCGAGGCCGTCACGAACTGCGACACGCTCAACATCACGATGCGTATGAGTGACGGCTCCCTGGGCATCATCACCTACGTGTCCAACGGCGACAACGGGGTTCCGAAAGAGCGCATCACCATGTCCAATGCCGGCTCCACGGCCGTGCTCAACAACTTCATGTCGCTCGAACTGTACCGCGGCGGAAAACGCGAGGTGAAAAAAAGCTCCGGCGACAAGGGACATCGCGACGAAGTGCGCAGCTTCCTGCAGGCGATACGCAACAGGAGCGGGAGTGTGATCCCGGTCGAGAGTCTCATCGCGACGACACGCGCCACCTTCCGCATTCTCGATTCCCTGCAATGGAACGAGATCGTCACGCTGTGACCCGACGCGGCGATCCGAGGCGGACATGAGCATCATCGAGGCCATAGTGCTCGGCACCGTGCAGGGCCTTACCGAATTTCTGCCCGTGAGCAGCACGGCCCACCTGCGCGTCGTGCCCGCTCTGCTCGGCTGGCCGGATCCGGGCGCGCCCTTCACCGCCGTCACACAGATCGGGACGCTCGCCGCGGTACTCGTCGCCTTCCGCGCCGATCTCGGCCGGCTGCTCGCCGCTGGTCTGCGCGAGACACTGCGCGGCAAACCCTTCGCGACGCGCGATTCCGCGATGGCATGGTGGATCGTGTTCGGCACACTTCCCATCGCCGTGTGCGGACTCGTGTTCAAGGACCTTATCGAAACCACATTCCGCTCGCTCTACGTGATCTCCGCGAGTCTGGTAATTCTGTCACTGCTCCTCGTCGCGGCCGAACGTGTCTCCAAACGCGCGCGGGGCGAGGCGGATCTGACGCTGCTCGACACGATGCTCATCGGTGTTGCGCAGGCGGTCGCGCTCATTCCAGGCGCGTCACGTTCCGGCACCACCATCACGGCGGGTCTTTTCCTCAACATGAAACGCGAGTCCGCCGCGGCGTTCTCCTTTCTCCTCAGCGTGCCCGCCGTGGCTCTCAGCGGTGTGTACCAACTCTACAAACTGCGCGAAACACTCGTCTCGGAATTCGGAGTGGCGCTGCTTGTGGCAACCGTCGTCTCGGGGGTGGTGGGTTTTCTGGCAATCGAGTTTCTGCTCCGCTATCTCCGCACACACAGCACCTACGTCTTTGTTGTGTATCGCATCGTACTCGCGGGTGTGCTGCTTGCGCTTCTGTCGGCCGGCATTGTGCACCCCTGATCGGAGCCCGCAACCATGTCGCCCGGTGAATTAAAGAACCACATCGACAGGCGCCACTTTGCGGGGGTCTATTACCTGTACGGGGTCGACGACTTCCTGATCGAGCGCGACATGCGCAAACTGGCCGACGCGGCCATCGGTGATGGCGACCGTTCATTCAACTACACGGTGTTCTACGGCACAGAGTGCTCGGCCGCCGAGGTGGTGAACACGGCGAACGCATTTCCGTTCATGGCGGAAAAACGTGTAGTTGTGGTGCGCAACGCGGTGAAACTGCTTCCGGAGCCCGCTCTGGCCGCATATGTGCAGAATCCCTCGCCGGATACGGTTCTGATACTCACCGCGGAGACGCTTCCCCGCTCCGCAAAGAAAAAAAGCGACGGGAAAAAATCGGGTCCGGCCTTTGATGTTGTGGCCTACCTGAAAGACCCAAAAAACGTGTTCAAGGCCGATGTCACGCTCGAGTACAAGGAACTCAAGGAGCCAGGCGCGGCCGACATAGTGCGCCAGGAACTCGCGCGGCTCGGGCACGATGCCTCGGCCGGCGCAATAGGTGTGCTGCTGGCCTTGAAAGGCCTGCACACGCGCACGCTTGTTGGTGAATGCGAAAAACTCCATGCCGCGGTCGCGGGAAGGCGCGTTGTGACCGAGTCCGACGTGCTCACCTTTGTGGGTGCGTCCCCGTCCTCGAACATGTTTGCGGTGTGGGACCGGCTCTGTGAGCGCAATCTTCCCGCCGCTGAAAAGACCGCTCTCGGGTATCTGGAAACCGGCAGCGCCACGGCCCTGATCGGCTATCTGGCAAAGCAGTACTCCATGATTTGGCAGATCCCCCTCAATTCCGGTAATACAAACGACGAGGCCGAAGCCCGGGCACTCGGCGTCAATTCGACGTATTACTACCAGCAATTGAAGAAAGTGCGCGGGTCGGTAAAAAATGACTTCGAATTCGAAAAAATATTTGGATATCTTCTTGCGGCCGATCTGGAATTAAAATCGCGCGGCAGCGAAAAATCGGCATTGGAGCGTATGGTGATTCCGCGCCTGCTGTACCAGATCATTGTCGAAGCTAGGCACGTTTGAAAAAACAGCAAGATGACCCTATCCCGGGAACAACTTTCGATTGCAAGCGTAGAAGTAGTAGACCCGGCAACTGACGCCCCCGTGAATCTGAGAAGCGCCTCCGACGAGGATCTCGCGCGCCTGCTTCAAGCTGATCGGAAAGACGCGCTGGTGGAGCTGATGCGACGGTTCAAGGACCCCCTGATGTCGTACATCTTCCGGTATATCGGATCGATGAACGTTGCGCAGGATGTCCTTCAGGAAGTTTTCATCCGTATGTATCAGAAACGCGACACGTACAAATCATGCGCACGATTTTCAACCTGGCTGTTCACGATCGCAGGCAATTACTGCCGAAGCGAGTTGCGTCGGCCCTGGACGCGCTTCTCGCGACCGCTGACCTGGAAACCCGACGCGGGGGACGAGGAGTACCTCCCGCTTGTCGATGGGGAACCCATGCCCGACCGTGTCGCCGACAACGCATTCAAGTATCGATACATTCAAAAAGCACTGGTACAACTCCCGCCCAACTATCGCGAGGCAGTGATCCTCTGCGACGTGCAGGAATTCTCCTACGAAGAAATCGCCGAAATCACAGGTGTGTCAGAAGGCACGGTGAAATCGCGTATCTTCCGTGGTCGAACGATGTTACGCGATCTATTGAAAGATATTTATGACTAGGAGCCGCGTATGAAATCTCCAGGACCGAGTCAGGAATTGGATCCGCACACGGGACGCGATCTGGATCCGATGCTGCGGGATCTGAAATCCCTGCCGATGGTGAGCCCCTCGGCCGATTTCGAGCAGAGTGTACTGGATCGTCTTGCGGCGGAACCGGACGCTGGACGGCGCGGAGGGAAACGCTTCGTTTTTCAGGAATTCCTTTTCAAGGGCAGCCGTCTCGGTGTGCTTTCCGGATCACTTGCAGTGGTATTTCTCCTCATTCTCGGGATCCGTTTCCTGCAGTCGCCGGAAACACGTCATGCCGCACCGGATCTGCACACCACCCCGCAGTTTGTGCCCTCTCCGCCGACGTCGGTTCCACAAACTCCCGTGGCACCGGAACGCGAAGCACAGCCGCGGCAGAACGAGGGCGCGATCAACGGCATTTCACCGCAGCTCAAGAGAAACGTGCCCCCCGCTCAGTACCAATTCCTGTATCGCAGCGACAACACCCCGGGAGGACACGGAGCAGGAAGCGGTGAAGCCGACGCGCCCAACCCCTCGTCCGCGAATCCGACGGAAGCGGAGGATGCGCTGAAAGACGTTAAAGCAAACATATCCGATAAGGCCGACCAGGCCGCTCCCGCCGCCGAAAGGTCCGAAAAAATGCGGGAGACGCAGCCAAGCAGCACCGATGAGTCGCGGCAGCGCACCGCCGTCGGTGGCGCCGTGGAATTCAAGAATGAATACACCCCCGTTCAGGGCAAAGACTCCGGCCTTCTAAAAACCACCGACAGCACCCGCGCCGCAAAACGCGCCGCAGACACACAGCGCGTCGGCAAGTAGGAAACGGGAGATGAGTTCGTGGCCTGAGACATCCATACCGCTGGCGGAGCGACAGCGGCCCAGGACACTCGACAGCTACGTGGGCCAGGTTCACCTTCTCGGGCCGGGCAAACCGCTGCGCAGCATGTACGAGCGCGGTCGTGTGGTGAGCATGATTCTGTGGGGACCGCCCGGATCGGGAAAAACGACACTCGCGCGCATCCTTGCGGAGCGCGTGAAAGCGCATTTCCATCAAATCAGCGCCGTGTCCTCTGGTGTCAAGGATATCCGTGCCATTATCGACACTGCCCGCAACGCCGCCACCGCCGAGGAGGGCGCTGGGACGATACTCTTCATCGACGAGATACATCGCTTCAGCAAATCCCAGCAAGACGCGCTCCTGCAAGCAGTTGAGCAAGGCGATATCACACTTATCGGTGCCACGACTGAGAATCCATCATTTGAAGTCATCGGTCCGCTCCGGTCACGGGCAAAAACGTTTGTGCTGCAGCCGCTCACGCCCGAGGACCTGGCCACCGTCCTGCAGCGCGCCATTGAATCCGATCCTTATCTGTCCTCGCTCGAGATAGTCCTGGATGACCCGGGCATGCTGATCGCCTACAGCGGAGGGGACGCGCGGGCGCTGCTCAACGGGCTGGAAATGTGCTGCCTGCTCGCCGAGCAGGACGGGCGTGTACATGTCACGAAACAGGTGCTCGAGGAGGCCTTTCAACGCGCCTTTGCCAAGTACGACAAGGGCGGCGAAGAACATTACAACATCATTTCGGCCTTCATCAAATCGGTGCGCGGCAGCGATCCCGATGCGGCGATCTACTGGATGGCGCGCATGTTGAACGGCGGCGAGGATCCTCTGTTCATCGCGCGGCGGCTCATCATTCTTGCCTCCGAGGACATCGGCAATGCCGAGCCGAACGCCCTGCTGCTGGCCACCTCGTGTTTTCAGGCGGTTCATGCCATCGGCATGCCCGAGGCGCGCATCGTTCTCGCGCAGACCGCCGCCTATCTCGCCTGCGCTCCGAAGAGCAACGCCGCGTACACGGCCATCGACGCGGCCATGAGTGACGCCGCCACAAAGCCGCCCTACGATGTGCCGCTGCATCTGCGCAACGCGCCGACCACGTTTATGAAAAAAATCGGCTACGGCGCCGGCTATAATTATCCGCACGAATACCCCGGCCATTTTGTGGCAGAGAATTATCTGCCGGAGGAGTTGCGCGACACGGTGTATTACAATCCCGTGGATTCGGGACGCGAAGCGACTCTGCGCGAGCGCTTGAACTCCCTGTGGCCGGGACGCCGCGACAAGAAGTCATAACCAGCCGTTCTCGGCGAAGCTCACGTAACTGCTGCCGCAGATAATGACGTGATCACGGACGGGTATGTCCATGAGGCGCCCGGCTTCGACCAGTTGTTTTGTGATGGCATGATCCTCGCGGCTGGGCGTGCGCACGCCGCTCGGGTGATTGTGCAGGAGAATGACAGCGCTCGCCAGCTCCGTCACCGCCGCGTGAAACACCTCGCGCGGATGCACGATGCTCGCGTTCACCGAGCCCTCCGAAATCACCTTCTCCTTGATGACGCGGCCCGCGTTGTCGAGCAGCAGCGCGATAAAACGTTCACGCGGCAGATCACGCATGCGCGGCACATACATGTGCGCGACGTCCTCCGGTCCGGCGATGGCGTCGCCCGCATCGATGCGGAGCGAGGCGTGACGCCGCCCTATCTCGAACACCGCGTGTATGATGGCCGCGCGGGCGGAGCCAATACCCGGGTGTTCGCGGAGTTCGAGCACGGGTCGGCGGGAGAGTTCGCGGAAATCCCCGTAGGTCGCGAGCAGCGCGCGCCCCAGATCGACGGCCGTCCGGCCGTGACCGCCGGTCTGGAACACGATCGCGAGCAGCTCGGCGTCGGACAGTGCTTCCGGTCCGCGCTCGAGCAGTTTTTCTCGCGGCCTTTCGTTGCGAGGCCACGATGGAATGGAACGTGTGTCTTTGTCCGGCATCGGTCTCCCCCTTGCCGGCGCGGACCGCTACTCGTCGGGTACCGTCGCGATGCGCACCACCTTGCCGCGTTCAAATGCCATGACATTGATGCCCATGTTCACGTTCTGGTCCCGCAGATCGATGGGTGACCGCAGTCCGAGGAAATTCGTGCGCATGCGGATCAGGATGTCGTCGCGCAGCAGCGAACCACCGGACATGGCACTGAGAAAAAACCGCGCCGCATCATAGCCGAATACCGCGCTGCGCGAAGGTTCGCGCCGCGTCTCGCCACGATACGCGTAGAAGAAATCCCGGTATTGCGAGAATCCCGGATTTACGGCGTAGTCGGACTCGAAGATGATGGTCATGTCGGGTGTCGCGTACCGCTCGAGCAGTTCAGGGTGGTTCCAGTCGCCGGCGCCGAGCAGCACAGCCCTGCATCCGGATTGTTTGTATGCAGCGAGAACGGACAACAGATCGTCCGTCGAGGCAACGGGAGCAAAGAGCACCACGGTGGAATCGGGGCGCCCGATCTTCTCCGTCACAGTCTTATACTGCGCTCGGAAGTCTTTTGTTCCCGACGCATACCAGGAAACGACGGAGATGTCGAGTCCCAGCGCGCGTCCCGTCTCGACAAAACGTTCGGCGATAGGACGCGCGAATCCTTCGAGCGGGGCGAGCACGGCGTAGCGCGCGCGGGGGAAGGTGCGCGCCGCATGCCGCGCCAACAACGAGCCGCGGGCGGCAAAGGGCGTGTTGAGCTGGATGATGTTGGGCGAGACGGTCACGAGATCCGCCGCCGTGGCGGCGGGGATGATACACGGGATGCCCGTGCCGCGGGCGGCGCGCGCGATGATTGCTGCGTCGGCGCTGAACATGCCGCCGATGATGCCTACCACGCGCCGGTCTCCGCGCAGCGTGTGGAAATACCCGTCGAGCGTGTCGAATGCCGCGCTCGGCGGGTGTACGGCGCGCACCGGCAGTCCTCCGCGCGCATGGTGTATACGAAAGGCCGTCAGGATGCCCGCGTCCATATCGCGCAGCATCGCCGCCTCGCCGCTTGAGTCGGCGGGTTCGGGCAGCGCGACAGCAACGATAAGCGAGTCGCCCGGTTCGGCGAGCCGGTAATGCACCTGCTCGAGCAGTTCCGCGAAGCGGCGCGAGAGCGGCGTGCGCGGAATGTGCAGCAATGCGAGACGCGCGTTCGACGCCCTTCCGTTCATCGCCTCCAGATCCGCCCAGCGCAGTATTGCCAGCGAGGCGATTTCCGGATTCGCCGTGAGAATCATCGCGTGCAGATCGGCCCACTCCACACCGCCGATGACGGCCGAATCGACCTGCGTCTCTATGTACCGCCGCAGCCCCGGATCGGTGGCCGCCGCGTGTGCATCCAAAAATGCGCGCAGCGCGGTGCAATGATCTCCGAGTCGCGCGGCCGCCTCCCCGAGAAGGAGCACGGCCTCGGCCGCGTAGCTGCTCTTCGGGAACCGCCTTTCAAATTCGAGAAGAATCGCGCGCGCGCGTCCGGTGTTTCCCGCAAGAAACCAGGCCCGCGCCGCCATGATGCAGGCGGCGGTCGAACGGACGTGCGGCGGTTCGGCCGCGCAAATCCAATCGAATTCATTTCCGGCATCGACGTACTCGTGCTGCTCGAAATGTACGAGGGCCGCGCGAAACGCTGCTTCCACACGCTGACGGACCGCATCCTCGTCCTGCGCATGCGCGCGCGGACCGGGCAGCAGGCAGAGAAGGACCGCCACCGCGGCGGCTGCGACGCATCCCCTGCGCCCGCGCATGGCTAGCGCCCCGTGGACGAAAGCAGGCGCACGTGTTCGAGCGCCACAACATTGGTCGGATCGATCTCGAGGGCCTTCGAAAAAAACGTGATGGCCTTCTCGCGGTCGGCCTTCAGAAGCGCGAGCGCTCCAAGACTGTTCAGCACCGCGGGCGCGTCGGGCGAGAGCTGATAGGCCGCGCGGAGCTGCTGTTCCGCGTCGGAGATGCGGCGCAGTTGCATGAGGGCTCCCGCGCTGGCGCAGAGCAGATCGATGTCGTCGGGCTGCGCGCGGAGCGCCGCGGCAAAAGCCAGCGCGGCGCGTTCCCAGTCGTGCTGCGCGCCGTGCGCGATGCCCAGCAGATGCAGCGCCTTCCAATCGGCCGGTTGTTCCTTCGCGTGTTTCCGCAGTATCTTTTCCGCCTGCTCGGGTCGCCCGATGGTGATCAGCACCTCGGCGTGCAGCAGCCGTATGCCCGCGCCGGCCGGATCCAACTCCTGCGCGCGCGCAAAGTGTCGCTCGGAGGTCACAAAATCACCGCGGCGGTACGCGATGACACCCATGGTCACATGCGCCTGCGGCACGCGGAACGGGACGAGCTGCTCGAAATAAAAGAGCGCCTTGTCCAGATCTTCGTGCTTGTAGAAGAGTGTGCCAAGCGCGAGGAGCACGTCCTGTTTCGGCGCGTCCAACGCCAGCAGTTTCAGCAGCACCCGCTCCGCGGCGTGCACGTTGCCCATCTCGCCGTACACCGCGGCCAGGCGCAGATGGAACTCGAGCGTCTCGGGCGCCTCGGCGATGAGGCGCTGGTAATACTGCGCCGCCTCGAGCCAGAGCTGATGGTCCTCGCAGTACTGCGCCTTGTCGAGAAAATGCGAGATGCGGTGTTCATTCATCGCGCGATTACTCCCATTCGATGGTCGCTGGAGGTTTGGAACTGATGTCGTACACGACGCGGTTGACGCCGCGGACGTCGTTGATGATGCGGTTCGAGATACGCTCGAGAATGTCGTACGGGATCCGCGCCCAGTCGGCGGTCATGCCGTCGACGCTGGTGACGGCGCGCAGCGCCACGGTGAACTCGTACGTGCGCGAGTCGCCCATCACGCCCACCGACTGCACGGGGAGCAGCACGGCGAAGGCCTGCCAGATGTTGTCGTATTCCCCCGCCGCCGTGATCTCGTCAAGGAACACCTCGTCGACGTCTCGCAGAATACGCAGACGCTCCTCGGTGATGTCGCCGATGATGCGTATCGCGAGGCCGGGTCCGGGGAAGGGATGGCGGTTGATCATCGACGTCGGCATGCCGAGTTCGACGCCGACGCGGCGCACTTCGTCCTTGAAAAGCTCGCGGAACGGCTCGACGAGTTTCAGGCGCATGCGTTCGGGAAGTCCGCCCACATTGTGATGCGATTTGATGGTGGCCGACGGCCCCTTGAAACTCACCGATTCGATGACGTCGGGATACAGCGTGCCCTGCGCGAGCCAGGCGGCGTCGCGCCATTCGGCCGCCTCGGTCTCGAACACGTCGATGAACGTGGCGCCGATGATCTTCCGCTTTTTCTCGGGATCGGTGACGCCGCGCAGGCGTTCGAGAAAGAGCGCGCTCGCGTCGACATGTTTGAGCGGAATGTGGAACACGTCGCGGAAGGCGGAGACGACAGTCGCGCTCTCGTCCTTGCGCATGACGCCGTTGTCGATGTGTATGCAGCGCAGTCGCTCGCCGAGCGCGCGGTGCAGCAGCACGGCGGCGACGGCCGAATCCACTCCTCCGCTGAGGCCGCAGATCACGTCGCCCTCGCCGACGGAGGCGCGGATGTCGCTGATGCTCTGCTCGATGAACGAGCGCGGCGACCAGCCGCCCTCGCAGCCGCAGATGCGGGTGAGGAAGTTGCCCAGCACCTGTGTGCCGTGCTGGCTGTGCACGACCTCGGGATGGAACTGTACGCCGTAATGCCGTCTGGCCGCGTTGCGGATGGCGCAGATCGGCGCGTTGTCGGTGTGCGCGATGCTCTCATATCCCGCCGGGATGCGCGAGAGCGAGTCGCCGTGGCTCATCCACACGCGCGAGCGCTGCGGAATGCCGTGGAAAAGATCGTCGGTCGCGTCGTCGATTACGAGCTCGGCCTTGCCGAATTCGCGCCGCGCCGCGGGGTCGACGCTGCCGTCAAAATGTGACGCCATGAGCTGCAGCCCGTAACAGATGCCGAGCACGGGCACCCCGGTCTCGAATACCGCGCGGTCCACGTTCGGCGCGCCGTCCTCGTACACGCTGCTGGGTCCGCCCGACAGGATGATGCCGCGGGGCGGCGAGGCGAGGATTTTTGCGGGCGCGGAGTGCGGCGGGTGTATTTCGGAATACACGCCGAGTTCGCGGACGCGCCGCGCGATGAGCTGCGTGTACTGCGAACCGAAATCTATGACACAGATCCACTCGTGGTGGTGCATCGATCCTCCAATGATGGATGTGCCGGATACGAATATCCGAAATCAGGGGGTGGGTCCGGAAACAGCGGAGGCAGGGTAAGGCGCAACACCGTTCCCTGCCTCCAGAAGCGCACGGCCGGTGTTATTTGCCGATTTTGGCCTTGTAGTCGTCCACCGAGAGAAGCGAGCCGAGTTCCGCGGCGTTCTCGATGCTCATCTTCACCATCCAGCCCTCGCCGTAGGGATCGCTGTTGACGGATTCGGGCGCGCCCTCGAGTCCCGGATTGATCTCGGTGATCGTGCCCGACACGGGCGCGACGAGATCCGACACCGTCTTCACGGCTTCGATCGAACCGAAGGATTCACCCATGGCGACACGGCGCTTTTCGGGGATGTCGACAAACACCACGTCGCCAAGTTCGCCGGCTGCAAATGCCGTGATGCCGACCGTGGCGATGTCGCCCTCGACCTTGACCCATTCGTGCGTGTCGGTGTACTTGAGATCGACCGGGAATTCCATAATGTGCTCCTGTGCGAGATGAAAGAAATGGAAGACGCTCTGAATTACAGCGACACGTCGTGCGTGTCGAGGAAATGCGTGTCGAAGACACCCGAGCGGAACGCCTCGTGGCGCATCACCGCGCGGTGAAACGGTATGGTGGTTTTGACGCCCTCGATCACGAACTCGTCGAGCGCGCCCGCCATGCGGCGAATGGCCTCCTCGCGCGTGTCGGCATGCACGATGAGTTTCGCGATCAGTGAATCGTAGTGCGAGGGGATAGCGTAGCCCTGGTACGCGTGTGAATCGACGCGGACGCCATAGCCGCTCGGCTGATGCCAGCTCACGATGCGGCCCGGCGAGGGACGGAAATCGTGCGCGGGATCCTCGGCGTTGATGCGGCATTCGATCGCGTGGCCGTTCGGGCGGAACACGATGTGTTCGACACTCTCGCCGGCGGCGACGCGGATCTGCTCGCGGACGATGTCGAGGCCTGCCACCTGCTCGGTGACGGGGTGTTCGACCTGCACGCGTGTGTTCATCTCCATGAAATAAAAACGCCCGTCCCCGTCGAGAAGAAACTCGATGGTGCCCGCGCCCTCGTAGTTGATGCTCTTTGCCGCGGCCACCGCGGCGTCGCCCAGCTTGCGGCGCAGGGCCTCGTCCACCGCGGGCGAGGGCGATTCCTCGATCAGTTTTTGATGACGGCGCTGTATCGAGCAGTCGCGCTCGCCGAGATGCACTACGTTGCCGTGCTGGTCGCCCAGGATCTGTATCTCGATGTGCCGCGGACTCTCGATGTACTTCTCGATGTAGAGGTCGCCGTTGCCGAACGACTTCTCGGCCTCGGCCTTCGCCATCAGGAAGTGTTTCTCGAAACTCTCGTGGTCGCGCACGATGCGCATGCCCTTGCCGCCGCCGCCCGCCGACGCCTTGATGATGATCGGGAACGGGATGTGATCGACGATGGCCACGGCCTGCTCGAGCGAATCCACCACGCCGTCGCTGCCGGGCACCGTGGGCACCTGGGCGCGCTGCACCGTGCTCTTCGCGAGGGACTTGTTGCCCATCGCGTGAATCATGTCGGGCGAGGGTCCGATGAACTTGATGCCCGAATCGTGACAGATCTCAGAAAAGCTCGCGTTCTCGGCAAGGAAACCATAGCCGGGATGAATGGCTTCGGCGCCGGTGATCTCGGCGGCCGCCATCACGCGCGGGATGTTCAGATAACTCTCGCGCGAGGCGGGCGGACCGATACACACCGCCTCGTCGGCGAAACGCACGTGCAACGAGTCCTCGTCGGCGGTCGAGTACACGGCCACCGTCTTGATGCCCATCTCGCGGCAGCTTCGGATGACTCGAAGGGCGATTTCACCCCGGTTGGCGATCAGGATTTTGGAGAACACGGGCAACCTTTCCGGAATCAGGTGAGCGGGACGCGCAGGCCTGCCGGCGCTCACGCGCTCAGGTCCAGAACCACGAGCGGTTGATTGTATTCGACGGCCTGGCCGTTCTCGACGAGGATTTTCACGACCTTGCCGCCGCGTTCGGATTCGATTTCGTTCATGATCTTCATCGCCTCGATGATGCCGACCACGGCGCCGGATGCGATGGACTGCCCCACCTGCACATACGGATCTGCATCAGGGGCGGGCGCGCGATAGAAGGTGCCGACGATGGGCGATACGACGGTGTACAGCGACGCGTCGTCCTTCGCGGGGGCGGGTGCCGCCGCGGGTGCCGGTGCCGCCTGAGCCGCGGGCGCGGCCGGCGGAGCGTGCTGCGGCATGGGCATTTGCGGATACGGCATGAAGGAGACGGGAGTCTCGTCCGCGGCACGTCCGCGCGTGACACGCACACGCGCGCCGCTTTCCTCGATCTCCAGCTCCTCGATATCGGAGTCGGTGACGAGCTTGATCAGTTTCCGGATGTATTGGATATCCATTGTCGGCTCCGATGGCATGTGTGTGGCTCGGGTTTACTTCACACGTTCGAGATAGGCGCCCGTGCGCGTGTCGATCTTGAGCATTTCGCCCTCGTCGATAAAGAGCGGCACGTTCACCACGGCGCCCGTCGAGACCACGGCGCGTTTTGTGCCGCCCGTGGCGGTATCGCCGCGCAGACCCGGATCGGTTTCTGTCACCTGCAGTTCCACCGTGATCGGCAGCTCGCCCTCGATCGGCGTCTCGCCGTCGAGAGCAATTTCGCAGATCTCCCCTTCTTTGAGGAAACGGACGGAATCACCGAACAACTCGCGCGAGACGTGAATCTGGTCGTAGGTCTCCTGATCCATAAAACACAGGTCTTCACCTTCGGGATACAGGAATTGGAACTTGCGGCGTTCGACGCGGACGATGTCCACAGTCTCGCCCGGACGGAAACGGTTCTCGAACGCGGAACCCGTGCGGAGATTCTTGAGCTTGGCCTGCACCATCGCCTGGCCCTTACCGGGCTTGTGATGCCTCCACTCGACGATCTGGTGCAGATCGCCGTTAAAACGAATAATGAGGCCATTCCTGAAGTCTGTGGTCGAACCCATACATTCCTGCAAAAATCATTGAAAAAACTACTTATATCATGGTAAATGTACGGGATATCCCCTCCGAAAGCAACAACGGCGCCCTGTCCGTGCGCCGTGCAGGCGACGGGCAAGCGACTTCCGCATCGTCGGGAAAAACCGTACTTTTCGTGTTCATGTTTTGCCGGCCGGGAACACCGCGCGGCCTGCGGACCGTCTCCGCCGCCGCGCACCCATCCCCCGCTCACGACTATCAGAGATTCCTCCCTATGATACCGCTCCGCACAAGCCGCATCGACCCCGGGCGCCACACCCGCCACGCGTGGGTGCTGGTGATCTGCCTCGCCGCGGCTGCCGCGATGCTCCCCTCCTGCGGCGGGAAGCGCGAGATCGCGCCCGAGGAACGCGGCACCCCGAACACGCCGCCGCCCGAACTGGTCCAGTACCGCGAAGCCCGCGGCGCCTTTCTGCAGTGGATGAAGTGTTTCGGCCGGCCCGACCTCGCGGCAGATGCGTACACGCTGCTCACGGCACGGACCCGCGCCGCCCTGCGCACCGCGGGTGTCGCGGACGCGAAGGCTTACGCCGCGTGGCTCGGCGAGCGCCAGGCGCGCGCGGAGACGCCCTTCTATTTCACGTTCTCGGGCATCGACATCCTCGACATCGACCTGCGCGACTCGACACGCGCCATCGTCACCGCTAGTTTTGTAGCCGACGTGCCGGGCCGGCAGATTGAGAGTATCGGATCCTTTTTTCTGCTTCGTGAACGCGGCGCGTGGAAGGTGCCCTTCGGCGACGATGGCACCTGGCAGCGCTCGTGGTGGCAGCACGACGGCAAGTTCTCGACCCTGAAACGCGGCGAAGGCATGGCGCGGCTCAACGCCTCGTCGCTCGGGCTCGACTTGCTGTATCCTCTGACCTGGGACGCGGCCGACAAGCGGACCTTCCGCGTGCCGGGCGAGACGGCGCCGCAGACAGGTGTCGAACTCAGCTACCTGAATCCGGGAACGATGGACCGCGAGGCCGTGGTCCGTGTGTGGATCCCCGAACTGCCGCCGCTCACCGAGCTGCCCGCCGCGCAGGACTCGTCGCGCTTCGTCGTGCTCCGCAAGGAGGACGTCATGTTTACCGACGGCGCGGCGCTTGCGGGGCGCGTGTACACTCTGGCCGACACAAAGACCGGCCAGGTCGTGAAGATGTTCGGCGGAGTCAATCAGGCGCTCGGCACACTCGCAAACTATCAGTCCGTCCTTACCCTCATACTCGAATCCATCACACCACAACCCTGACACCTATCATGCTTCTCCGCACCACACTTCTCCTCTGTCTGTTCGCCACCCTCCTTCCCTCCTGCGGACGGACGCAGAACGCCGACCCGAACAGCGGCGCCGCGGCGCAGACGGCCCGCGACACAAGCGGCACGGCCGCGCGTCTGCAAAACCTGCAGAAGGTGCTCAACACGGTGCGGGAATCCATGAACTCCACGAAGGACACCGTCGAGGCCGACCGACTCGCCAACGCGGCTTACGCCACGACCAAGGTGCTCGCCACACTCGCACGCGCGTGGGATCTCGACGGAAGCTGGAAACAGATCATCGACGGGAAGGAGCAGGAGTTCATTCGCGAGGACGCGACACGCGCGGGCCGCAGCGGGAAAATCGTCAACGGCATGCTCGGCGTGCATGATATGTTCCAGACCATGTACGGCATGCGCTACGCGAACCGCGCTGACAGGATGCTGACTCTCGACACCATGAGCAGCACGATTCAGCGTCTGATGAAGGAACGCGCCGACGGCGCCACCCTGCTGGGGCAGCTCGCCGACGACTGTTTCCATCTCTCGAAGGCCGTGTTTCTGGATCTCGACAAGGATAGCGTCTTCGCGGGACACATCGACCAGGTGGACCAAGTGTACGCCGAGGGCCGCGGCGCGGCAGAGACGGGCGAGGACCTCTTCCTCAACGGCATGTACCGCACCTTTGAAGTGTGCCAGGTCTGGGCCTTCTCGCTCGACGTGACAAAGCGCAACCAGGTGAAGCAGATATACTCGAGCATGATCTCGCGCACCTCGGCGCGCGAGGGCATCGGCCATCAGATGGCGACGGCGATGGAACACTTCTACCGCATCGTCGACTACATCGCGGCGACCATCATCGCGTCCGGTCGCTGAGGTCCGCGCGGTGCCGTCCGCTCGCGTAGTTCGACTCGCGCCCGCCGAGGCGCAGTCGTGGGACGCTCTCGCGTCCACGCAGCCCCTGGGCGGCTGTTTCGCGAGCCGCGCCTGGCTCGGGCACATCGAGCGCGCTTTCGGATACACGGCGATGCTGCTTGCCGCCGAGGATAACGGACGCTTCCTCGCGGGCGCGGTGCTGCTGCTCCGCCGCCGCGGTCCCTTCATGATATCGCCGCCCGCGCCCATTTCGCTGTATGGCGGATTGCTGCTCGATCCGGCGGTCGCCGCCGCCGACACTCGCGAAGCGGTCGCCCTCGCATCGGCCGTTCTTGCCGAAGCAGGCAAGGTCTGCCACTTCGCGCACCTGTCCGTCCGCGAGGAGCCCTGGGCGCGCGCGGCGCTCGAGCAGCGGCACTGGTCGCTTCGCGCGCAGGAGACCCTGCATGTCGCCATCGCGGATCCCGCCCGTGCGCGCGCTGCGTACAGTCCGTCGCTGCGCAGGCATATACGCAAGGCCGGGAAACGCGGAGTGTGTCGCGACCGCGACGCGGCGGTCGGCACCGTGCTCGACCTGCATCTGCGCAGTTATGAACGGCACGGCAGCGCGCCGCCCTTTCCGCGCGCGCTCCTCGAACGATGGCTGGACGGGCTTGTGCAGGATGGACTCGTGGACATTCATTGCGCACGCAGCGCCGAGGGCGCTCCCGCGGCCGCGCGTGTGGTGATTCCGTTTAACGGCACGGTGTACGATTGGATTGCGGGAGCCGATCTGTCGCTCGGCGACCTGTCGGCCTCGCATTGGCTGGTGGATCAACTCGTCGAGGAATACGCGGAGTGTGGGATGACAACGTTCGACTTCATGGGCGCGAACACGCCGGGGATATCGGATTTTAAACAACTCTTCGGCGGGACACGTGTGCCGTACATCGCGGCCGTGCAGTACCGGAACACAATGGTGCGCGTCGCGGAGGCGCTGCGCAACACGACGCGCAGAAGACGGGGAGGATGGTGATGCCACGACGTGTGATGACTTGCGTGATAGTGCTGCTTGCCGGCATTGCTGCGGCGGCGCAGGCGCAGGAGCAGGCGCCCGACAGCGCACGCGCCGCGGCGCTGACGCATGATGAAGCCCCGGCGCCCGAGCGCGTGATGCTGGGCGCGGATTCGCTTGCGCTCTTCGAGCGCCGCGGCGCGGCCGAGGCGCTGCGCCGTCTGCCCGGCATGCGGGTGTGGGAACTGGGCTCACCGGGGCAGCCCGTGTGGGCGGGCGCGTTCGCAGCGACGCCGTATCAGGGTGCGCTGCTGCGCGACGGCGCCACGCTGCGTGATCCGGTTACAGGTTTTTCGGATCCGTATCTCCTTTCCATTGACGAAACGCGCCGCATCGTGTCCTGGCCCGCGCATCAGGCGCTGTGGCTGGCGGGTCCAGGCGTCCTGAGCGCCGTCGAACTGGAATCGCCCGACAGCGCGGCGCCACAGCCCGTGACGCGACTCATACACAGCGAGGGATCCTACGATCATCTGTTCACCGACGTGCAATTCGCCATGGATCCGCGCGAGGGCGACCGTCTGCGCCTCGGCGCGACGCGGCGCACCACGGGCAGCAACGACTATCAAAACACCGCGCGTTTCCCCTTCACCCGCGCGGAGAGCTGGGATCTGCGCGGCAGGTACGAGCTGCGCCTCTCACCCTCTGTGCTGCTGACACTCTCCGACTACTACAACGACCACATCGTGTACATGAACGGCGGCATGGCCACGCCGCTCGCCGGCACAATGTTCTTCCCGCTGTATCCGGGAGAGGACAACAACGACTTTGCCTCATCGGCCTTCGATCCCATCTTCGCCGAACTCGTCAATCCCACGATTCGCACACGCGTGACACGCAACGAGGCGGCACTCGGCGCAGTGCTGCAATGGGACGAAGGCCGGCACGAGACGCGCCTGACGCTGACGCACACGAGCAACAGACGCGAGTTTTCGGACCGGCTTGCCATCACCATACCGCTGTACGACAGCACAGGCGCGTGGACAAGCGATAGCGCGGCCACACTGCGCCACGACCTGGCCCGCACCTGGAATGTGACCGAACTTCGCGCGAATCACAGTTCGCAGCTTCCGTGGGCCACGCTGCACCTGCGCGGTGCCGCGGGTTTGCTGACGCACGACGGATGGGCCTCCGCTTCCGATGAGGTCCTCACCGCGCGGCTCGGCGCCCTGCTCGAGGTGCCTCTCGGCTTCACGCGGCTCTCCCTGTTCGGCAGCGCGGATAAGCAGGCCGCGGGTGGCGGAGTCGGCGCGGGTGCCACACTCGTCTTCCCCTCCGACATCGTGTCTCAGTGGTGCGGTGTCTCCGTCGCGCGGCGTGCCTCCACCATCTTCGAACGTGCGCTGGACGCGCATCCGCTACTTTCGTATCGCGATCCCGGGCGTGAGGAGAACGAGACCCTGCTCGTGGGTGAAGCGGGTCTGCGCGCGGGCGGACGCGTCTTCGAAACCGACCTGCGGCTGCACGCGCGCACCGTGCGCAGTCCCTACGGCATTCATGTGTCCGAAGCGGGAGGAATATTCCTGCCCGTGGTCACGTACGGTGCGCGGACCGTCCGCGTATTCGGCGCCGCGCTGCAGACGCGTCTCACCGTCCACCAGTTTGTGTGGGAGAATCATTTCGACGCCATCACCAACGACCAGGCCGGCGACGAGGCGCGTGTGGCGTCGACCCCCGTGTGGAGCAACGACGCCGAGATTTACTATCGCGGCATCATCATCGACGGCACGCTGCGCGTGAAGGCGGGCGCGGGGCTCACCTGGCGCAGCGCCTTTGCACCGGCACTGTTCGATCCCTCTACGGGCGCGTTCTCGACGCCGTACCATACAGGACGCACATCGGGCGCCGCAACATTCACCGACACGTACACCGCGCGGCTCTTTCTTTTTGCCACAATCAAGGACGCCGCGACGCTGCATGTCGTGTGGGACAACATCACCGACACACAGAGTGTCACAACCGGTTTCCATCCCATGCCGGGCGGCGAATTGCGCTTCGGCGTGGACTGGCTGCTCTTCGACTGAGTCCGCGATTTTGTCGCGCAGCCCCCGGTGGCTATTTTAGGAATTCCCCCGCGCGGGACGCTTCCGCCCTGCGTTCGTATTGCCCCCCACCCATTCCTTTTCGCAGTCCCTCAAGGAGAATCCCGTGGAATCGGATCGTAGACTCGCCCTCGACACACTCGCCGTTCATGCAGGAATTTATGAAGACGTTTTCGGCGCCGTTGTTCCGCCGATATATCAGACGTCCACCTTCAAGTTCCGTAACGCCGAACACGGCGCGCAGCTTTTCAGCGGCGAGGGCGACGGCTACATTTACACGCGCATGCGCAATCCCACCGTCGAGGCCATGGAAGACGCCGTGGCCGCGCTCGAGGGCGGCGCGAAGGCACTGGGCTGCGGCAGCGGCATGGCGGCCATCCACACCGCGCTGGTCGCGCTGCTGTCGTCGGGCGACCATGTCGTGTGCAGCGAATCCGTCTACGGCGCAACCGCCACGATACTCAGCACCATCGGCGCGAAGTTCAACGTCGGCGTCACCTTTGTCGACACTGCCAATCTTGCCGCCATCGAGGCGGCGATGCAGCCGAACACACGCGTCGTTTTTGTCGAGACGCCGGGCAATCCCACACTCGTCATCAGCGACATCGCGGGAGCCGCAGCCATCGCGCACGCGCACGGCGCGACGCTGGTGGTGGACAACACGTTCATGAGCCCCGTGCTCCAGCGTCCCTTCGAACTGGGCGCCGATGTGATCGTGCACAGCATGACCAAATTCCTGAACGGCCACGCCGATGTGATCGGCGGCATCATCGTCGTAAAGGACATCGAGCGGTATCCCCTGTTCCGCAAGACTCTGAACCTCGTCGGCGGCGTGATCGATCCCTTCAACTCCTTCCTTGTGCACCGCGGACTCAAGACGCTTCCCATCCGCATGAAACGCCACAACGAAGTCGCGACCGCCGTGGCCACCTATCTCGACACACACCCGAAGGTGAAGTGGATGCTGTTCCCCGGTTTCCCGTCACATCCGCAGTACGACATCGCGCAGAGGCAGATGCGCGGACCGGGCGGCATGATCGCCTTCGAATTGAAGGGCGGACTCGAAGCGGGCCGCGTGCTGATGAATTCGGTGTCGCTCTGCGCCCTCGCAGTGAGTCTCGGCGGCGTCGAGACGCTGATCCAACATCCCGCCTCGATGACACACGCCACGATGACCAAGGAGCAGCGCGAACAGGCAAAGATCACCGACGGCCTCGTGCGGCTTTCGATCGGCATCGAGGATCCCGACGACATCATCGCCGACCTCGACCAGGCCCTCTCGCGGTGCGGCGGATAATAAGAAAACGTGGCTGCCGAAATCGACCCTTCGATTCGCGGGACTTGCGAGTTTCATCGAAAGTGAAGTATATTTGAGTTCGTGTTTTTCAACGCGTTTTTCACGCATTAAACAAAGGAGATGTTCTTGGTCGGTATCATTGTACAGGAAGGCGAACCCATCGATCGCGCGATCAAGCGGTTCAAGAAAAAATACGAGCGTTCCGGCGTCCTGAAAGAATTCAAGAAGCGGACCTATTTCACCAAGCCGTCGGTTAAGAAGCGCATGAAGAAGATGAAGGCGATCCGCCGTTCGAAGCGCACCGTCGAAGAGTCGGATTGATCCTTAACGGGAGCATCCCGGCCGTGTAACGCGGCCATCCCTGCCATTCGGCAATTTCGTACTACCCCAACACCACGTCTCCCGGAAGCTTGAGCGGCCGCGATGGATTACCATTTGTATTATTACACGATGGCCGACGGCACGGTGAAACAAGTCAATCCTTTCACCGGCACGGAGGTGTGGACCGTCTCCGAGCGCGGGAACCGCGTCCCCAGCGACACCCAGAAGGCGCCCGACGCGCAGCCGTTCACGCATCATCCGAGGGAGGATTATTGCGCGTTCTGTGAAAAGCGCATGCTCGAAACCGCGCCCGAAAAATCGCGCGTGGTGTTGCGCAACGGCGTCGCCACGACGCTGCGTCATGTGCTGCCCGACCAGTACTTCACCGAGACGCCGGTGCTGCGCCGCGTCCCGAACCTGTTCGAAATCGTCTCGATCAACTACTGGATCAAGAACTACGATTACCGGCTCTCGCCGATGAACGAACAGTGGAAGAAGCAGTACCTGGCTTCGCAGGAAGGCGTGCGCCACGTGCTCGACGTGCTCGATTACAAGTTTCGCCGATCCGGCCGCTGCGACGAGGAGATTTCGGCAATTCCGGTGGAGGAGAAACTTCAAATCGCGGACGCGTTTTTCGGCGGCTGCCACGAACTCATCATCGCCAATCCGCATTATCGCCGCGACGCGACCCTGTCCACCGATCTGTTTGCCACCGGCGACATGACCGACGAGGAGCATTTCCGATACTTCCTCTTCATCATCGACGCGATGTCGGACATCATCGCAAACAACCGCTATGTGCGGTATCTGAGCGTGTTCAAGAACTGGCTCAAACCCGCGGGCGCGTCGTTCGATCATCTGCACACGCAGATCGTGGCGCTTGACGAATGGGGCGAACGCATTCAGCGGCAGATCAAGATGATCGTGGAAGACAAAAACGTCTTCAACACCTACGGCCCCAACTTCGCGGCCATGCACAACCTGATCTTCGCCGAGAACGAACACGCGCTCGCGATGGTGGGCATCGGACACAGGTATCCGACCGTCGAGATCTACTCGAAGTCCGTGCACACACGTCCCTACGAACACACCGAGGACGAGGTGCGCGGCGTCAGCGACATCGTGCGCGCCTGCCACGCGGCCATCGGCAGCGACGTGTCGGTGAACGAGGAGTGGTACTACACGCCCATCGATTCCATCTTCCGCATGCCCTGGCACATCAACATCAAGCAGCGCATCAACGTGCCGGCCGGCTTCGAGGGCGGGACAAACATCTTCATCAATCCGCTGACGCCCATCGACCTGCGCGACCGCCTCGTGCCGCGCATGTACGACCTGCGCGCGGGCGGACGGATCAACGGCGCGATACGCATCGCCGAGGAATGCCGCGTGGTGCCGAATCCGCTGCAGTACTACCGGCACACCTGACGGGCGCCGTGATCATACTGGCGATCGAATCGTCGTGTGACGAGACCTCGGCGGCGGTGTCCGTCGACGGCGTGCTTCGCGCGAACATTGTCTCGTCGCAGCTCTTCCATCACCGCTACGGCGGCATCGTGCCCGAACTCGCGTCGCGCGCGCATCTGCGCTCCATCGTGCCCATCGTGCGCGAGGCGCTCGACACCGCCGGCATCGGTATCGAGCAGGTGACACACGTGGCCGCCACGCAGGGACCGGGCCTGATCGGCTCGCTGCTCGTCGGACTCAATTTCGGCAAGGCCTTCGCGCTCTCACGCGGCCTGCCCTTCATTCCCGTGAATCACATCGAGGCGCACATGATCGCGGCCTTCCTCGAGGAGCCGCATCCCGCCTTCCCCTATCTGTGCCTGGTCGTGTCGGGCGGCCACACGCAGCTCATGCTCGCGCGCGCGGTGGACGATCACGAGATACTCGGCGCCACGATCGACGACGCGGCGGGCGAGGCCTACGACAAGGTCGGGAAAATGCTCGGGCTCGGTTTTCCGGGAGGACCCGAGATCGACCGGCGCGCAGGCCGCGGCGACGCCACACGCATCACGCTTCCGCGACCGCTGCTCGATTCGGGCGACTGGCGTTTCAGCTTCAGCGGCCTGAAGACCGCCGTGCTGTACCAGTTGCGCCGCGAGGCGCCCGAGGCGCTCGCGCAGGGTGTTCCTCCGCCGGAGGAATACCTGAACGATATATGCGCCGCGTTTCAGGCGGCCGTGGTGGACGTGCTCGTCGAAAAGACGCTGCGCGCGGCGGCCGCGTGGAAGCTCCGCGACATCGTGCTCGCCGGCGGCGTCTCCGCCAACTCCGAACTGCGGCGCCGTATGCGGACGCGCGGCGAGGCGGCGGGCCTGCGCGTCTTTCTGCCCGCGCCCGCCTACACCACCGACAACGCGGCGATGGTGGCGCAATGCGCCTGGATGCTGCTCGCGCGCGGACACACGGGCACCTTGCACGCGCCCGCCTACTCGCGCACGCAACACGGGAGCGCGGATGCGGCGACGGCGTAGCCGACCGCGGCCCCTCGCGACCGCGGCGGCGCTCTGCGCGGCGGTGGCGATACTCGGCGGCGCGCTCGTGTTTGGTCCGCACACCGGCGAGGGCCGCACGGTCACCGTCGAACGCGGCGCGTCGTTGTGGGACATAGGCCGCGCGCTCGACGACAGCGGCGCGGTGTCGAGCGGCACGCTGTTTGCGCTGGCCGCAAAACTTTCGGGCAAGGGCGGGCGCATGCAGAGCGGCACCTACCGATTCCCCGACGACCTTACCATGGCCGGCATCATCGACGCGATAGCGGCGGGACACTATCAGGTGGAGGTGTGGATCACCATTCCCGAGGGGTCCACCACTCGGACCATCGCGCGCATCCTCGCCGCGCGCCTGCGCCTGTCCGACACCGCCTTTCTGCGGCTCACGCGCGATCCCTCGCTGCTGCGTTCCCACGGCATACGCGCCTCCTCGTTCGAGGGCTATCTGTTTCCCGACACCTACCTGTTCCGTGTTGATGAGACCGCGCTCAGCGCGCTCGAGAAAATGCACGCGCGTTTCCGCGCCTCCGTCACCGCCGACATGCGCGCGCGTGCGCGGACCATGCGCCGCAGCTTTCACGAGATCCTGACCATGGCCTCGATCGTCGAGGGTGAAACGCGGCTCGGCAGCGAACGCGCGCGTGTGGCGGGCGTGTACTACAACCGCCTCGCGCGGGGCATGCGCCTGCAGGCCGATCCCACCGTCCAATACATCATTCCCGACGGACCGCGCCGCCTCCTGTACCGCGATCTGCGCATCGACTCGCCGTACAACACCTACAAACACCGCGGACTGCCACCCGGACCGATCAACAATCCCGGCCTCGCCGCCATCCGCGCCGCGCTCGATCCGGAAAAACACGAGTACATCTTTTTTGTGGCCGACGGAACGGGCGGGCATCGCTTCAGCCGCACCGCCGCCGAACACGAACGCGCCGTGCGCGACTATCGCGCGCTGCAGAGGGAGGCCCGGTGAGCAGCGACGCCGTCAACTGGCAGCAGGTGCGCACCCTCGTGGGTGTCGCGGCGCGCATCAACGCGCGCGGGCGCACGGGACGCTCGCAGTACGGGCGCGCCCTCTCCATCACCATCTCCTACGGCATCGCCTCGCTGTATCTCGCGTGGACGCTCGGCAGGAACTTCCACGAGCAGGCCTATGTGACGCTGTCGGTGCTCGTCACCATGTACCTCGCGTGTTACACCGTCATCAGCTCGTACTCCATCATCCTGCTCGACGCCGACGAACGCAGCATCCTGCAGCAGTTTCCGCTGTCGGGAAAAACGATATTCCTCTCCCGTATCTTCAATTTGTTCATGTTTTCGTCGCTGCTCAGCACACCGTTCATCATGCCGCTGGCCGTGACCTACTTCGCCAAGACGGGTTCGTTCGCGGGCACCGCCCTGCTCGCGCTGATACTCGCCGTGGTGTTTCTGTGGACCACGGGATACGCGCTCGCGCTGTATAACGCGCTGGTCCTGCGCTTCTCGGGGTCGTCGCGGCTGCTCGCCGTGCTGCAGTCGGCGCTGGTATTCCTGCTGCTGTTTTTTTACCAGGGACTCCCCGCCTTCGCCAATGCCAACGCGTGGTGGAATTCGTTCCTCTCCTCGGCCTGGGCGCCGCTGCTGCCCTCGCACTGGTTTGTGGCGGTGTTCAGTCTCATCCTCGGCAAGGGCCTGCTGCCGCAGGAGGCGCTGCTCTCGATACTCGCCGCAAGCACCGCCCTGCTGCTCGCCCTCATCTCACGCACCCGTTTCATGCTCCTACCCGACATGGGACCGGGCGCCGCTGCCGACGCGGTCAGTGCGGGTCCGCCGCGCGCGGGTTTCTCGCTCGCCCGGTATCTGCCCATGGCTCAGCGCCGCCGCGCGGGCTTCGATCTTTTTGCCGCGCTGCTCGCGCGCGACCGCACGCTGCGCTTCAACATCATTCCCATCGTAATGATGCCCGTGGCGGTGGCGGTGTACGGTCTTATCACGGGCGGACTCCGATCGCCCTTTGACGGCGCGTTGATCACGGCCGCATCAAAAATGCATGTGCCCGTGATCGTGTTTTTCCTGTTTTCCGTGCGGCACGTCGAGCAGTCGCTGCAGAAGGCGGTGCATCCCGGCACCGTGTGGCTGCTGCAGTTCTTTGCACCGGCAGATCAGCGCGGCTTTGCAGGGGGCGTGCGGCTCTCGGTCACCTCGCGCATCACCGTGCCGATTGCGGTGATACTCGGGTGTATCTTCACCGTCACAATGCCCCCGCTCGAGGCGCTCGCGCAGGCGGCCTTCCTGGTGATCGCCGGACGGTTGCAGACAGCGGCGCTGAACGTGCGCGGCGGCAGCGTGCCCTTCACGATGATCGAATCCCACATCGCCACGCTGCAGCGCTTCACACAATTTCTCGTTGTGATGCCTTTTGTCCTGACGACGATCATCCTGCATATTGCGCTGTCGGGTCAGCCCCTTCACTTTTTCCTCTATCTGCTCGTGACAGAACTCATCACACAGGCGCTGCAGGCATTCGCGGCGCGACGCAGATCCGGAGCGCGGCATGCCGCATAACCGTCTCGCGGCCCTGCTGCCGCTGCTCGTCTGCGCACTCCTCGCCTCGCGCTGCGCCACGCCGAAACCGCTGGGTGGCGGACCTGTCGACGCCGAACCGCCGCGTGTGATCGAAACCATACCCGCGCCGGGCAGCACACACTTTGCCGGCGAATCGATCTCGTTCACCTTCGACGAGTATGTGGACCGGCAGTCCTTCGAGCAGAGTTTCCATCTCTCCCCTGTCGCCGAAACACCCCCGGCCTTCTCCTGGAGCGGGCGCCGTGTTGTGGTGACCCTCGGGCGTCCGCTGCGCGACAGCACCACGTATGTGGCGACGGTCGGATCGACCGTGCGCGACGTGCGCGCGGGCAATCAGCTCGGGCAGACCGTCACACTCGCCTTTTCGACCGGCGACCGAATCGACGCGGGTACACTCGCGGGCAGCGTCGTCGACGACAAACCGTCGGGCGTGTCGGTCTTTGCCTACCGGCTCGACACACGTTCCGGCGACACACTCTCGCCCGCGCGCACGCGTCCCGACTACGCTGTGCAGAGCGGCACCGACGGCAGCTTCCGCTTCACAAACATTGCGGGCGGGCTGTACCGTGTTCTTGCCGTGCGCGACAAGCAGAACAACTACCTCTACGACGCGGAGACCGATGCTTACGGCGTACCGCTGCACGACGTGCGCGTCATCGAGGGTGATTCCACACAGCCCGCCGTGACCCTGCGCCTCGCGACCGAGGACACAACACGGCCATCGCTGCAGAGTGTGAAGCCCCTGCATGCGCAGGCCGTGCTGCTGCGCCTGAACGAGGATCCCGACACACTCATCACCGCACAAATCGCCGTGCAGGATTCCAGCACCGGGCGATCCTTTCCCGCGATGGCCGTGGAGCGCGCGCGTGATGCGCGCTACGCGTTTGTGATATGGTTCGGATCGGTTCTGCCTCAGGGTCCGCTGTTCCTGCGCATCGACTCCTTGCGCGACCGCGCGGGCAACATCGCGCCGCCCGAGGCGGTCTCGCTGCGTTTCGAAACCGTGACCGACAGCGACACGGCGCGCCTGCGTCTGACCTCCATCACTCCCGCGCGCGGACAGAAGGACGTCGATCCCGCCGCGCCCTTCGAATTCACCTTCTCACATCCGATGTCCCGCGCACTTCCGCTAATCTTGCGCGACAGCACGGGCGCGGTTCTGCCGACACTGCCGGTGGTGTGGACCACACCCCTGCACGCGCAGGTGGCGCACGCCCCGCTGCAGGGCGCGCACACGTACACGCTCTGCCTCGACGGCACCGCGCTGCGCGACACCATCCGCGGCATGTCGCTCGCGGATTCTGCATTGTGCCACAGCTTCACGACCGCGAAGGACGCGGCCGCGGGCAGCATCACGGGCGCCGTGCGCGGAGCCGACAGTCTCGCCGCTCCGCGTGTGCTCGTCCGCGCGCGCGGCACCGAGAAACGTCTGCCGGGCAAGGCCACGCGGGCCGCGGCCGATGGTCGGTATTCGCTGCCCGAAATGCCGGCGGGCAGTTACCTGCTCGAGGCCTTTGTGGACGACGACGGCAACGGCACATGGAGCCCCGGCCGCCCGTCGCCGTTTACACCGTCGGAACGGTTCGGTCTCGCCACCGATACGGTGCGTGTGCGCGCGCGCTGGGAAACACGCGACGTCACCATACGCCTGCGCTGAACCGTGTTGCGCCGTGCGATCAGCGGTTGCGCAGCACCATGTCGGGCACGATCCACGCCTGCGACCAGCCCTGCTCGAGCAGGAGACGGCGCAGTTCCTCGGCCGCCGCGCGATCGGCGCAATTGCCCACGCGCAGTTTGTAGCGCGGCGCGTCGAAGGTGATGTCCACACCTTCCTGCGGAAAGGCCACACGCAGTGAATCGCGCACGCGCTCGACCTCGCCGAGTTCGGTGGACGAGAGCACCTGCACCTTGAAACCCATCACACGCACGGCGCGCTCATTACGCGCGGGAGTCTGGGTGTCATGTGACACTGGCGGCTCGTTCTGCCGTGCGGCGGACGCGGAATCGCCGAGCGTGCGGTAGCGGCCCGGAGCAAACGAGCCCTCGTCCTTCGTGTAGGAGTCGGGCTGCGAGCTACGCTGCGGGGGCGGTGTTCCCGCGCACGCGGCAACAAGCAGCGCCGCGCACAGACTCAGGAACGGTGCCGCGCGATGGAACGACATCTACCGGCGGACTTCGGTTGTGAATGCGCCGGTGTACCCCTTCGCAAGCACGTCTTCCTTGAACTGCGATGCCTGCTCGCGCGTGGGGAAGGATCCCACCGTCACTTTGAAGAGACCCGACACCGCGTCGAAATCCTTGTACACCGGCACGTTGAATTTTGATCGCGCCTCGGTGATAAGCGCGGCCGCGCCCGCCTCGCTCTTGAAGGCGCCTATCTGCACGCTCCACATCATCAGGCCGGTCTTCTGCGCCTCGGGTTTGGCCTGCGCCGCCTCGGGCACGGGCGGCTGCCCCACCTTCTCGGGCTCGGCCGCCTCGGCATCACGCACGGTAGCGGGTTGCACGGGCGCGGGATCGATCGTGGTCGCCTTCGGCGGCTGATCCGTCGCGGGGATCACCACCTCGCGCTTGTCGGTGGAGGTGAATTCACCCGGCGTGCCGGTGTTCTCCTTGGCCGTGTCCTCGCTTGCGCTACACCCGGTCATGAACAGCACCGCTGCCAGCACGCACGCGCGCAGCACGGATCCGTGGCGGAAATTCATCTGATGATTCATGTGGTACTCCACGTGTTAAGGTTCGATGATGACAACACTCGCGCTGCTGCCCAGGCGGTCGGCGCCGTGTCCGAGCATCAGTAGCGCGTCCGCGCGTGTGCGTATGCCGCCGCTCGCCTTCACGCGCAGGCGCCCGCCCACGGCAAGGGCCATGAGCCGCACGTCGGCCGCCGTGGCGCCGCCGGTCGAGAATCCCGTCGAGGTCTTGACGAAGTGCGCGCCCGCGTCACGGGCGAGCAGGCAGGCGGAGATCTTCTGTTCCGTGTCGAGAAGACAGGTCTCGAGTATCACTTTCACGATTGTATCCGGGTGCGCCGAGTGCGCCGCGTCCGTCACTGCGCGAATGTCGTCGAACACCACCTGCAGTCTCCCTTCCTTCAGCGCGCCGATACGCAGCACCATGTCGATCTCGCGCGCGCCCGCCTCCACGGCAAGCCGCGTCTCGGCCGCCTTTGTGCTGCTCGTGGACGCGCCGTGCGGAAATCCGACAACGGTACACACCGCCGGAGCCGCGTCCGCCAGCAGTTCCGCACACAGGGGCACAAAACAGGGATACACACACACCGACGCAAACCCGTGCTGCCCCGCCTCCTCACACAGACGGCGGATGTCGGGCTCCGCGGCCTCGGGCCGCAGATTGGTGTGATCGATCACGGGCGCTATCGGTTCCCGCCACGCGCGTGAAGCGCTCAGTCCGGCGTCCATCATCCCCTGGAACGTGTCGAGGATGCTCCGCACTTCTTCGTCGATTCGATACATGCACCGAAGATACGGATTGCACATGTGGAATGGAATCGTGAGGGCCATGATGTGTCTCGTTTCCCGTCCGCCGTGTGATGTGCGGATTTCCCGCCTTGCGTCCCGACGCGCTCTCCCCTACATTCGCTGTGTTCAGCACATCACAGCACTTCGTAGCATCCCTCGCGGGAACGACGCCCCGGAGACGCGGGAGTCTTCCCTCGTTCAGCAACCGCACGCGGAAGAACTCGGTTTTTTTCACTTTCATTGAAGGAGATTTCCATGTCGATAGAAGGAAAATGCCCCTACCCCGGGGTACACGGCGCGCGCACCATGGTGGGTGTGCAATCGAATCGGGACTGGTGGCCGAAGCGGCTCAACCTGAAAATCCTGCATCAACATTCATCCAAGTCCAATCCGATGGACGCGGGATTTTCGTACGCCGAGGAGTTTCAGAAACTCGACTACGCCGCGCTCAAGCAGGACCTGCTCGCGCTCATGACCGATTCGCAGGATTGGTGGCCGGCGGACTGGGGCCACTACGGCGGACTCTTCATCCGTATGGCGTGGCACAGCGCTGGCACGTATCGCGCGATGGACGGACGCGGCGGCGCAAACACGGGCAATCAGCGTTTCGCACCCATCAACAGTTGGCCCGACAACGGCAACCTCGACAAGGCCCGCCGCCTGCTCTGGCCCATCAAACAGAAATACGGGCAACGCATTTCCTGGGCCGACCTCATGATTCTCGCGGGCAACGTCGCGCTCGAATCGATGGGCTTTGCAACGTTCGGCTTCGGCGGCGGACGCGCCGACATCTGGGAACCCGAGGAGGATGTGTATTGGGGTTCCGAAACCGAGTGGCTCGGCGATACACGCTACACGGGCGACCGTGAACTCGAGAATCCTCTTGCCGCGGTGCAGATGGGTCTGATCTACGTAAATCCCGAGGGCCCCAACGGCAATCCCGATCCGGTGGCGTCGGGCCGCGACGTGCGCGACACCTTTGCGCGTATGGCCATGAACGACGAGGAAACCGTCGCCCTCGTGGCGGGCGGACATACCTTCGGTAAGGCCCACGGCGCGGTGGATCCGTCGTACATCGGCGCGCCGCCCGAGGGCGCCTCGATCGAGGAGATGGGTCTTGGATGGAAAAACACGATGGGTACAGGCAAGGGTGTGTACGCCATGAGCAGCGGCATCGAGGGCGCGTGGAAGCCGAATCCGACTCGCTGGGACAACGGCTACTTCGACATGCTCTTCGGCTATGAATGGGAACTCGTCAAGAGTCCCGCGGGCGCGTGGCAGTGGTTCGCGAAGGATGTGCGCGAGGAACACCTGATTCCCGACGCGCACGATCTATCGAAAAAACACCGCCCGATGATGACCACGGCCGATCTGTCGCTGCGCTATGATGCGGGCTTCGAACCGATTGCGCGCCGCTTCCACAAGGATCCCGCGGCCTTTGCCGACGCCTTCGCCCGCGCCTGGTTCAAACTGACACATCGCGACATGGGTCCGCGTGTCCGCTATCTCGGCCCGGAAGTCCCCGCCGAGGAACTGATCTGGCAGGACCCTGTGCCCGCCGTCGATCATCCGCTTGTCACCAACACCGACATCGAACAGCTCAAGGCGGCGGTGCTTGCCACCGGGCTCGCACCCGCAGCCCTGCTGCGTGTTGCGTGGGCCTCGGCGTCCACCTTCCGCGGCTCCGACATGCGCGGCGGCGCCAACGGCGCGCGTATCCGGCTCGCGCCGCAGAAGGACTGGGCGGTGAACAATCCCGCCGAGCTGGCCGCGGTGCTGCAGGGGCTTGAAAAGGTGCGCGGCGAGTTTCAAACATCACACGACGGACGGAAAATTTCCCTCGCCGATCTCATCGTGCTCGCCGGCTGTGCGGTGGTGGAACGTGCCGCGCGCGCGGCGGGCCACGACGTCACGGTGCCCTTTACGCCCGGACGCACCGACGCCTCGCAGGAGCAGACCGACGCCGCGTCGTTTGCCGTGCTCGAACCGCTTGCGGACGGCTTCCGCAATTACGTGCGGCCGGGTGTGTCGGCGAATCCCGAAGAACTACTGCTCGACAGAGCGCAGCTCCTCACACTGACCGCGCCCGAAATGACCGTGCTGTTCGGCGGTCTGCGGGCTCTGCAGGCCAATGCCGACGGCTCGTCGCACGGTGTGCTCACCAAAAGGCCGGGTGTGCTCGGCAACGATGTGTTGGTGCATCTGCTCGACATGTCCACCGAGTGGGTCCCTTCCGCGTCAGCCGCGGGTGTGTATGAAGGCCGCAACCGCGCCACGGGCGCCGTGTCGTGGACGGCGACGCGGGTGGATCTCGTCTTCGGGTCCAATTCCGAATTACGAGCCATTGCCGAAGTGTATGCCTCGTCCGACGGACAGGAGAAGTTTGTCGTGGATTTTATCGCCGCGTGGAATAAGGTGATGAATCTCGACAGATTCGACCTCGGCTGACACGCAGCATACACGTGACGGGGAGCCGTGCCGTCTGGTGCGGCTCCTCGTTCTCGTACTCCCCTGGCGCCCGCGCGCCGCGCACGTTCCTGTCACGGCCAAACACATACAAAAAGGATACACAGATGTACGAAGCCAAAACCAAACCCACCAAGGCCAGCGTGGTTGCGTATCTGCAGGCCATCGAGGACGAACAGCGGCGCAAGGACTGCAAGGCGCTGGCAAAACTCATGCAGAAGGTGACGGGCTGCAAACCCGCGATGTGGGGCCCGAGCATCGTGGGGTTCGACACCTACCACTACAAGTACGCAAGCGGTCACGAGGGCGACTCGTGTATGCTCGGATTCTCGTCACGCAAAGCCGACATCACGCTCTATCTCATACCCGGCTTTTCCGGCGCGCAGGATCTGCTGGCCGAACTCGGCAAACATAAAACCGGCGTGGCCTGCCTCTACATCAAACGCCTATCCGACGTACAACTGCCCGTCCTCGAAACCCTGCTCACCCGCGCCTATGCCGAAGCCCGGCGCATGTATCCGCGTGGTGGGGAGTGAAGATCGATACGTGAGTACAGGGTATTCCTTCTCACCGTGATCCGGGCGGTAAAAGCCGAAGGACGTAGGTTCCGCCGCCTTTTGAAAATAGAACTACGACATGTACAACGTTCGTTTCCGGTCACCTTATCTTCTCCCGACCGCCACGAGCGCATATCGCCCGATCCAACCATAGGCGACTATGAGGTCGTCCTTGATTTTTGCACCCCAAGCGCCATTGGTCCACGGATACAGAGACGTCCATTTGTACCCGTTGTAATGACCCAGCACTGTGTAGGACCCTGCAACAACAATGTCACGCGCATTAACCCCGTGGATAGTATGCATGTATGCCGAATTTAAAACTGCAATATCCCTGTTTTCCGTGAAGGATTTATCCAGCGATTCCGTATCCCAGAATCCGTCGCCAACGACGATGTACCTTTTTCCAGGGATGAACCAGATATCATCAAGGCCGGAATCGCGGTGGTCGTTCCACACCACGGTCGCCTGGTCGTTCTCGATCTTGATGACCTTGCTGCCTTCCGGCTCCATGTAACTGTCGGCCACGCAGAGGATCTCGTATCCGCTCCCATCCTCCTTCATAGCTCCGTACAGGCCTTGTATCGGGAGTGTCGTGCCGCTCTCGATTCTGCGCCATGTGCTCCCGTTGTAGTGGGCGATGGATCCATTATTGCCCACGATGTAGATATTTGATGAGGAAGATCCCCATATTTTGTTGATCTGGTAAGCTCCCCACACATCGGAGGGCAGCGGCATGGGTATGTACCGCGAACCGTCCCAGTGCAGAACGCCGTTACCGGCGAACCAAATATCGGTACTGTCAAACGCAAGTACCGTTGTAATGGGACTATAGAAGTCCCTTCCTTCATACCTGTATGGAATTCTCTTGAGCGACCAAGTGGATCCAGACCACACTGCGAGGTTATACCGTTGGATCTCACCTGGGAGATATAATTCACCGACTGCGTAAATCAATGGTGGATCCGTTCGGATGATAGCCACGTCATACAGGGAACTCGAAGTTCCCCCACCCAACGAATCGATCCTCCACTGAAATGCCGAGGATGTGGGCGGCACTGTCGTCACGCGGAGTTCGTTGCTCCTCTCCATCACGGTGGTGTCAACGCGGCGCACGACGGAGAATGTGTACGTGTGGGCCGGCAGCAAGCCCCCATTCGTAAGTAGTGTATCCTGCGCGAACACTGTCACGGTTCGAATTGTCCGGCCGTCACGCACGAGGGAGAGCGTCCAGGACGAAATCGAATCCCTGTACCTCACGTGTAACGTCACGTCCTTCATTCCAACGTTCGCCAGTGTCAATGTGATCTTTTCCCCGTCGCCCGGCGGGTGCGGCAACACAGGTGGATCGTCGGTGCATGAAGCCCCGGCGAGCATGAGACACACCGCAGATGCCGCAAGGAAAACGCGGGGTAGGACTTTTAGATCAGAGGGCATGCTGGAGAATCTGATCACAACTACCATCATTCCCATACAGACTGTGCGGAGCCGCGAACGGCTTAACCGCATCGGCCCTTGCAAGACTCGCAGCAAAGAGACACCCGACAGCCACAACTGCTGAGAATAGAAACATCCCGCCTCCATCATTCGAACCGGATGTGTGTTATTGCCAACGTAGCACAGCACTCCCGTCAAAACAAACACCGTCTCCCGCGCGGCTCGGGCTGTGCAGGCATCCGGTGCACGTGGCCTTGCTGTGGAGCGATGATGACAGGGGCTCCCTGAAAAAAACAACGGCGAAAACCGTGAGATTTTCGCCGTTGTGTGTATCTGGTAGCGGGTGAGGGACTTGAACCCACGACACATGGATTATGATTCCATTGCTCTACCGACTGAGCTAACCCGCCGCAGAGAAATGCAATGTACAACGCGCGGGTGTTTTCCGCAAACAGCGTCCCGATTTTGTATCTTGCAGGCACGCGGCAGCGGCCGCGCGCACTCTCGACAACACGGCAGGACTTCCCATGGCGGCAGACGCACAGCGCATCAAGCGCGGACGCAGCATCGACACCATCACCGACACGCGGCGCGAGAAACTCGCGGGTGTGCTGCGGCGGCGCCAGCACGACGCCGCGCTGGTGGTCGAGAACGTGTGGGATCCGCACAATGTGGCCGCCATACTGCGCACGGCCGACGCCGTGGGCATACAGGACGTCCATCTGCTGTATCACGTGGAGAAACTCCCCAACGTGCGGCGCATCGGCAAACAGAGTTCGGCCAGCGCCAACAAGTGGCTCAGTTTCCATGTGCACGATTCGGTGGAGGCCTGTGTCGCGGCGTTGCGCGCGGGCGGGTATTCGATCTGCGTCTCGCATCTCACCACACGCAGCGTGCCGCTCTACGAAATCGATGCAACGGGGAAACACGCCTTTGTGGTCGGGAACGAGAGCCGCGGCGTGTCGGACGAACTGCTCGCCGCCGCCGATGTGGTGTATCACATCCCCATGATGGGCATGGTGCAAAGTCTCAACGTGTCGGTGGCCACCGCCGTCACGCTCTACGAGGTGCTGCGCCAGCGCCTCACCGCGGGCCTCTACGACCGTCCCGCCGACGAGGAACGTGTGCGGGAACGCCTCGAGGACTGGGCGCGCAAGTAGCGCCCCTACCGCAACAGCAGCAGCGGCGCGGCGGCGCGCAACGTCGAGGTGCCGAGTATCAGCGTGTACTGCCCCGCCGGCAGAGCCGTGTTGTCGAGCGGCACTGTGTGCTCGCCGCGGGTCAGCATCCCCAGGTCGCGCAGCCAGACTTCCCTTCCCTGCCCGTCATAGATGCGCAGTATAACCACCTCGGCCTCGGCGAGGGTGAATCGCGCGGTGAGGAGTCCGCGCGACGGAGAGGGTGATACCGACAGCGCACCGGCCCGGCGCTGCAGCAGCGGCGCGCAGAGTCCGTCGAGCAGGATCTGGATGGGGCTCGTCGACAGCGCCGCGGCGCAGGCGGTTTCGAGGTACACGTCGCGGAGCAGCAGCGAGTCGCGTGTGCCGGCGCGCGGCGGATTCTCGGTGGTGAACAGCAGTGTCGCCACACGTCCGCGCTCGGCGCGCGCGCGTCCCTGCATGTCGATCGACAGCGCGCCCTTCACCGCGGTGGCCGTCACTGCGGCGTCGAGGGCGAGCGCGTCGTCGGCCTCGAGACCGCGGTACGACAGCGAACGCGTGTCGAAATCCACGGTCATGTGCAGGCGGAATGGTTCGTCCATCGGCACGGGAGGAAACACCACCACAGGCACACGCAGCAGCCCGTCGCGCGTCACGGACAGACCCGTGGACCCGATGCTGTGCGCGCGCACGCAGGCCCGTATATCGACGGTCCCGCCCTCGACGGTGCGTGTGGCGAGGCAGTACTGCTCGACCTGCGCATCGAGCAGCGCGAGTGTGGCCGAGCGGTCGCGGGACGACAGCCGCGCGCGCCACATGGGCACACACAAGGGTGCATCGGCGAAAAGCGGCACCGCTGCCGGCGCGCTGACACGCAGGATGCCGTCCTGCACCGTCAGATTGCATATTTCGGAGGGGAATATCGTTAATTCCTGCGCGAGGCCCGCGAATTCCAGCGCCGTGGTGTCGTAGGCGATCTCGAAACGCGCGGACAGTGTGTACGTGGTCGAAACCGCGCGCGCGACGGACAGCGGCGTGCGGAACACGGAGCCCGCGTCCACTGGTCCATCGACGGACAGCGACACCACTGCGGGGACAAGCATGGCGCCCGCAGTGTAGGTGGCAGTACATTCGTCGGATGCTGTTCCCGCGCGTATCATGAGTTCGATGTCGCGGCGTGAACCATCGAGGCAGGCGTGCGAGGATGTGTAGCGAAGCAGGCAGGCGTCGGTAAGAAGATGGTCCGCCAACGCGAGGAATTCCCGTTCCAATTCCTCGGGGCGCGGCGCAAAAAAGCTGCGGCCTCCCGTGGCGCGTGCCACGTTCTCGAGCACGGGCCGGTCCACATCGCTGCCGAGGCCGACGGCAAACACGGGGATGCCGAGTGTGGTGGCGCGGTCGATCACACTCGCGCTCGAATACAGGCGCTCGTCGCCCTGGTTGCGGCCGTCGGTCAGCACGATCAACACACGGCGGCCGGGCCGCGCGGCGAGCTGCTCGAGGGCGCTTGTTGCCGCCTGCCACAGCCAGGTGCCTCCCGCGGCGGTGATGGGCACAAGAGAACGCACAAGCGCAGCGGTATCGCGCGAGAAAGGATGATTCATCACGAAGAAACGCGTGCCGGATCCGTCGGGCGTCTCGGACGAGAAACTGCAGACCGCGGCCTCGTCGCGCGGCTCGAGCGCGCGCAGGAACACCGACGCGGCGCGCTTCGCCGCGCGAAGTTTTGTGCTGTCGATGTCGGGACTGTCGTCGGGAAGCCGTGCCATGCTCGCCGAACGATCGAGGAGCAGCAGCACCGAGAAGCGCGTGAGACTGTCGCCGGGACAGAGCAGCGACTCGATGCGCTGCGCTATGCCGTTTTCCGTCAGCGTCAGATCGCGGATCGAGAGTCCGCGCATCGCGGCGCTCTGCCCCGGCGCCTCAAGCCGCAGTTCGATTCGCGGGAAGTCGCTGGTATCAACCGCCGTGATGCGGAAATCACCCGCGGCCGCATTCTGCGCGCGCAGCGGCAGTACACTCAGAAACACCGCAAGGACCGCGCAGCGCAGCAGCACCCGGCACATGGCTACCTCGTGACGAGCAGCAGCTTGGTGGCGAGCGAGTAGCCCTCGCGCAGCGTGCAGAGATAGGATCCGCTCGGCAGATCACCCACGGGCAATGCCGCGTTGTGTTCGCCCTTCGGCAGATACGCGTCCACCAGCACCCGCACCACCTCACCCTCCATCGTCGTGATTTCGAGCCGCGCCCTGTCGGTGCCGCGCACCGAATACAGGATGGTGGCGACCCCGTGGCCGCCCGCCTGCAGCGGATTGGGTGAAATCGCGTGGAGTTTCAAGGACTCTTGTTTCACGAGAAGTGGTTGGCAGTATCCGTCGAGCATGACGTCAGAGCCGGTGAATTCAATTCGCGGCTCGCAGGATTGTGAGACTCGGAGATTGCGTATCACACAAGAGACACGCGAAGGGGTGTTTTGGTAACGAGGCCGGAACAGAAGCATCACGAGCGTGCCGGAACCGTACGGAACGGGCGACGGCGCGACGGACACGTCCAGCTCGCCCGGCGCGTCCTCACGCGTCACTACCTGCGCCAGCGCGCTCATGGTTCCCGTGGTGTACGCGGCGTCGAAGGTCATCAGACCCGCGTCGTACGACACATGGAACGAATAGCCCAGCGGCTGCTGCGTGTCGATGGTGTCGTCGAGTTCCACGCGCAGGCCCACGATGTTCTCGCGGGTCGGATATGCTGTGACGGGAAGGTGCAGGCGCAGCAGCGCGGGACAGCCGTTCACGACGAAGGTGCTCGCGCTACCGTCGGCAAGCACTTCGCACTGCTGACGGAGATGCCGCACCCGCGCCTCGAGCCGGCCCTCCATGTTCGAGCGCCGTTCGAGCACGGTGAACACCACATGAAACAACGTGTCGGCCACCGGGCGGCGCACGCCACGCGCAACCGGCGTTCCCGCAGCGGTGATACGCAGCATGCCCGGCGTACCCGCGTCGACGTTCAGCGGCACTCCATCACACACGTCCCCCACCGTTTCCACACGTTCGTAGCGCAGCAGCGCCGGATCGTAGAGATACTCGAGTTCGATGTCGATCTGTTCGCCCGCCCGCAATTCACCGTCCGCACGCAGCGGCACGCGCAGTAGGCGGTTGTCCTCGACGGTGTCGGGCAGCACGGGACGTACGGCCAGCCGCGATCGGAAGTCGGGCACGGTGTAATCGACAGTGCCGGTCTGGGTGTTGCCGTTCAAGGTGACGGTGACATCCACTTGACGCATGCCGCCCGCGCGGCACGTGTCGGCCGAGGTGTACGACAGCACACATTCGCTCAGCACCACGCTGCGCATGATGCGGCCGAGCACATCCGACAGTTGCTCGGATGTGGGGGCGAGGAAAAACTCCCCTCCGGTGCGTTCGGCCATGCTGCGCATGCCCGGCACATCGATGGAATCCACGCCGAGCCCGATCATGTAGATGGGCACGCCTATTGTGCGCGCCATGTTCACGACATCGTCGATGCTGGAAATCGAGGACTGGTCGCTGCCGTCGGTGAGGAGGATCATGACGGTCTTCCCTGTATCGGCATCACAGTATCCGAGCGCCATCAGCGCGGCGTCGTATATGGCGGTGCCGGATCGCAGCGAGAGCGACTCGATTACACGCGCGAGGCGGTCGGCGTCGTGTGTAAAATTCTGATGCAGCGCCGAGGTGCGCGCAAACGAGAGAAAGGCGCCGTAATCGATGGGCCGCAGGCGCCGGAACGATTCGACGAACACCTGCTTCGCGCGACGCCACTTCACGCTGTCGGGATCGTAGTCGCGTGTGCCTTCGATAAACGCCATGCTCAGACTCACGTCGAGCACAAACATAAAATGCACGACGTTGGTCAGCGAGTCGTTCTCACACTCGACGCGCAGCGGACCCTGCCGCACGCCGTTTTCGAACACCACAAAATTTTCCGGCGCGATGGTGCGTATCGTCGCGGAATTGTCGGTGACGCGCAGCGGTATGCGCACCTCGGGCCAGCGCTGCACGTCCGGCGGCCGGAGCTGCATCTGGAACTGCGCAACGCTCACAGCAGCCGCGCAGGACAACAGGACAACGGTCAACGCGGCGGCTATGCGCAGACGTCCCCGTGCGTGAATACTACGGCGCCTCATCGCGCCCTCCTTGTTTCGCTATTGCTGCTTCAGCGGCTCGGAAAGTAATCTGACTTCCACACGCCGGTTTTTCTGCCGGCCCTGGTCCGAATCGTTCGGCAAGGCGGGACGCTGCTCGCCGTAGGCATTCATCACGATGTTTGCGCGAGGCACACCCTTCGAGATGAAGAAGCGGCTCACCGCGGCGCCACGGCGCCGAGAGAGAGCGATGTTGTAATCGTCGCTGCCCGAGTCGTCGGTGTGCGCATCGAGCTGCAGCTCGAAATCGGTTTTGGCGGCGAGAAGCGGAGCCAGCAGATCCGCCACAAAAGCGTTCAGAGAGGCCGTGTTCTCGTCGGTCACGTCGGCTTTGTCGAATTCGAAATACACGGTCGGCACGGTTTCCGTTGGTGTTTTCACGACGGGCGTGTCGACAATGATGGGCGCGAGATACACACGCGTCTGATACACGTTGGATCCGAGCGATTGCGGCACGTTCACGGTACGCGATCCGGCATGATATCCGTCGGCCATCGCGGTGAATGTGTACTGCGCGCCGGGGGTCGTCTCGAAACGCAGGCGCCCCTGCTTGTCGGCCCGCGCGGTGTCGGCGCCGCCGGCCGGAGTCTGTATGATCACACGAGCGCCGCCGACACTCTTGCGCCGCACGGAATCCTGCACGGTGAGCGCCAGGTAGAAGGTGTACCGTGTCGTGTCCTTGTACGGATTCGGACCGATGCTGTAGATGTCGTGGCCGCCGAGTCCGCCCTCGCGCGTGGACGAGATGAACACGGTGTCTTCCTGCGCCGAGAGGCGGAAGAACATGTCGTCGCCGGCGGAGTTGAAGGGCCGGCCCGCATTTTTCGGAGCGAGCCATCCTTTTTTCGGATCGCGCGACGAGACGAAGATGTCGATGCCGCCCAGTCCGTCGTGACCGTCACTCGCAAAGAAGAGCATCATGCCGTTCGGTGTCACAAGCGGACTCTTCTCATCGCCTGAGGTGTTGATTGTCGGACCGAGATTCTTGGGCGTTCCCCACTTGCCGTTCCGCAGCCGCTTCGAAACCCAGATGTCGGTGCCGCCCTGACCGCCGGGCCTGTCGGAGACGAAGTACAGTTCTTCGCCGTCGGGCGAGAGATACGGATGTGAATCCCAATACTTCGAATTGATGGTCTCTCCCGCGTTGGTGAGCCGCTGCCATGCACGCCGCGCGTCGATCGTCGAGGTGTAGATGTCGCCGTCGCCGATGCCGTCCTCGCTCCAGCACTGCACAAAGTACATCGTGGCGCCGTCGGGCGTGACAAAGGGCGCGCCCTCGTCGTTCACGCTGTTCAGCGTGCCGCCGTGATTCAGCGCGCGCGTCCACACACCGTTCTCGATGTCGGAGAACCATACGTCGTCGCCCTGTATGTACCCTTCGACCGTTGGGCGGTTCGAGGTGAAATACAAGCGGCTCCCGTGCAGGAACGGCGCGTAGTCGTCGCGGTCGGAATTGACCTCGGAGCCCAGATTGCGGATGACCGCGGACTCGAAGGTGCGGACCTCCTGCAGTGTGCCGCCGCAGCCGGCGAGTGCAAGCAGAATGACCGGGAGAAGGAAGACTCCGGCGGGAACGCGGGCGAAACGGATGCGTGCAGTCATGGCTCTTAGAGGCGGAACTTGAGAATCGCGAGGACGTGGATGGATGATGCCGACCAGTTGTCGTCGGAGGAGATGTTGGTGAGCGGGTACACGTACGAGACCTCGGGGGTAAACATGACGCCGGGGCTCAGCCGCAGATTGTATCCGATGCCCGCGCGCACGTCGATGCGCGGGGTCGTGACGTCGGGAATGTCGAAGACGTCCTTTGTCCCGAGCGACTTCTCGTTTGTCCCCGTGGCCATGAACACGAAGCGGTCGTCGAGCAGGCGCTCGACGGTCCGGTACGAATTTTTTACCGGTATGCCGATGCCCGGACTGATGGACACGTAGAGATCGCGCAGCGGATACAGTTCGAGCACGGGCGCGATGGTAAAGTACACGAGATCGACGTTCATGATCCGCTCCACGTCGATGACCGCGGTGTCGGCGCCCGAAGGATCACCCGGGCCCGCCATAACGCCGCGGCGCACCTTGAGCATGATCGTGGAATACTCCGCGCGCTGATCCTCGTAGAGCCCGCGCAGGGCGATGCCGATAGAGGGTGAGATCATGTGCTCGAGCTGCAGGCCTCCGACAATGCCGGATCCCGATCCGTCGGTGAAGCGGCACTCGTCACACTCGGGAATAAAATCTCCGCCGTGTGAATTGAGTCCCATGCCGAGTATCAGACCGAGACGCCAGATGCGCGGTGCCGGATACAGCACGTCGGGCTGAACGGGTGTGAAGGATGGAGCCGCCGCGTCGGCGCGGAACTGTGCCCGCGCAGGGACGCCGGAAAGCAAAAGCAGGAGAAGCGCCAGAGGCGCGAGGAGTACGGGAGAATGTCGTCGCATGCTCAAATATAACTCTGCTTTTTCGCGTACGCACGCAATTCGTCGCGGAATTTCGGATGCGCGATATGAATTAATTCGTTGACACGCTGACGCACGGTTTTGCCGAACAGCGAGGCCACGCCGTATTCTGTCACAACATAGTGCACGTCGGCGCGGTTGGTGGTCACGCCCGCGCCCGCGGTGAGATGCGGCACGATGCGCGAGATCTCGTCGTTACGCGCGGTGGACGGCAGCGCGATGATCGGCTTGCCGCCCGGCGAACGCGATGCGCCACGGATAAAGTCCACCTGTCCGCCGAAACCCGAGTACAGACGCGGTCCGATGGAATCGGCGCAGACCTGGCCGGTGATGTCCACCTGCAGGGCCGAGTTGATGGCCACCTGCTTTTTGTTCTGCGCGATGATGAACGGGTCGTTGACGTAATGGCTCGGGTGGAACTCGACGATGGGATTGTTGTTGATGAAGTCGAAGATTCCGCGTTCGCCGAGCACAAACGAAGCGACCATCTTGCCGGGGTGCAGCGTCTTCTTTTCGTTCGTGATGACGCCGCGTTCGACGAGTTTGATCACGCCGTCGGAAAACATTTCGGTGTGAATGCCGAGGTCGCGCTTGTTGTCGAGGAACGACAGCACCGCGTCGGGTATGCTGCCGATGCCCATCTGCAGCGTCGATTCGTCCTCGATCAGATCCGCGATGTACGCGCCCATGTTGCGATACACCTCGGCCTCCTTCTCGTCGGCGATTTCTCCGACCTGCGGGAGTTCCTTGATCGGCACGTCCACTTCCACGATGTGGTGGATCTTGTTGATGTGGATGAAGCAGTCGCCGAGCACGCGCGGCATCTGCGGATTCACCTGCGCGACGATGAGTTTGGCCATCTCGCAGGCCGGCTTGGTCATCTCGACGCCGACGCCGAAGCTGCAGAAGCCGTGTTCGTCGGGCGGCGACACGTGAATGAGGGCCACGTCGACGGGGATGATTTTTTTGTAGAACAGCGAGGCGACTTCGTGGAGGTAGATGTGTGTCACGTCGGCCAGGCCGTTCTTCACGGCGTCACGCACGTTGTGGCCGATGAACAGCGCGTTGTGACGGAAATGCCCCTGCATTTCCTCCGACACGTAGCCGGATTCACCGACCGTGAGAATGTGGTGCACTTTCACGTCCGACAGTTCGTGTCCGCGGCCGATCATCGCCTTGATGAGCACTTCGGGCACGGCGCAGCCGGGATGCACGTACACGTTGTCGCCGGATTTTATGACCTGCACGGCCGCTTCAGCGGTCGTCACTTTTTTTCGATAGCTCGAGAGCCATTGCATGGGAACGTCCTTCTACTTTCAGGTTCTGCGGGAGAGGTACGGTGTGGGAGTGGGTCAGCAATTGCAGTCGAGCGGCTCGACCGGGATGTCGTAGATGTCGTTGAGCAGGGAATGCACCGGCACGCCGTGATGCGTCACCACGCCGCAGCGGAAATATCTCTCGGCCGCAATGGTGGCGTCGACGCCGTTTTTTGACAACGACAGAAGGAAAGGCAGTGTCGCGTTTGTCAGCGCGTAGGTCGACGACCGCGCGACCATCGAGGGCATGTTGGGCACGCCGTAATGAATGACGCCGTATTTCTCGAAGGTCGGGTCCTTGATCGTCGTGGGACGGATGGTCTCGATGCAGCCGCCCTGCGTCACGGAGATGTCGATCACGACGGCGCCGGGTTTCATGGTCTTCACCATGTCCTCGGTGACGAGGTGGTGGCTGGCTTCGTCGTTGATGGCGATGGCGCCGATGAACACGTCGGCGATCTTCACGCCGCGGCGGATGTTCTCGGGTGTGGCCATCACGGTCGTGATCTGCTTGCCAAGATGTTTGTCGGCTTCGCGCAGACGCTCGAGATCGTTGTCCATCACGATCACCTGCGCGCCGAGACCGAGCGCTGTCTGCGCTGCCGCGTAGCCCGAGGCGCCGATGCCGAGAATGACGACGGCCGCGGGGGCGACGCCCGCGACACCGCCGAGCAGCACGCCGCGTCCGCCCTGGTCGCTGCGCAGATAGCGCGAGCCGACGAGCACGGCGATCTGTCCGCTGATCTCGCTCATGAGTCGGAGAATCGGATAGGATCCTCCTTTTCCGCGGAGCAGCTCGAGTCCGACGGCGGTGCATTTCGATTGCATGAGATGATCGACGAACCAGCGCTGTCCCATGCCGAGCATGAGGAACGAGAGCAGGGTCTTGTCTTCGGTGAGCAGTTCCAGCTCGTCCTTCACCGGCGGCATGACCTTGAGGATCACGTCGGCGCGGCCGGCCGCCTCTTCGGCGGAATACACGATGGTGCCCCCCGAGCCGCGGTAGAGATCGTCCTCGAAGCGGGATCCCTCCCCCGCTCCGCTCTGAATGACGACGGTGGCGCCCGCGTTCACGAGCGATTCCACGCCGAAGGGTGAGAGGGCGACGCGCTGTTCGTCCTCGAAGCGTTCTTTGAGAATTCCGATGGTCATGATGGTCCTCTATCGGTGGTACAGGTTCTTCGTTGTGTGTGCCTGCGCCGACTCAGCCGGCCACGGAGCGCTGCGCGGCGAGCAGCGTGTTTTTCATCAGCATCGCGATGGTCATGGGTCCGACGCCGCCCGGCACGGGTGTCAGGGCCGATGCGACGGCCGACACCGACTCGGCGTGTACGTCGCCCACAATGCGGTAGCCCTTTGCGGAATCGGGATCATCGACCTGATTGATGCCCACGTCGATCACCACCGCGCCCTCCTTCACCATGTGTCCGGTGATGAACGCGGGGCGGCCGATGGCGACGATCAGTATGTCGGCCTCGCGTGTCACGGCGGCGAGATCCTCGGCGCCGGAATGCGCCACGGTGACGATGGCGTTTGCGCCCGGCCCCTTCTGCATCAGCATGTTGGCGAGCGGCTTGCCCACGATGTTGCTCCGCCCCACGATCACGACGCGGCGGCCGTCGGTCTCGATGCCGTTGCGCACGAGCAGTTCCTGAATGCCGGCGGGTGTGCAGGGGCGCAGCGCGGTCTGCCCGATGACCAGGCGTCCCACGTTGACGGGATGGAAACCGTCCACGTCTTTGCGCGGTGAAATGGCGTTGATCACCTTGTCCTCGTCGATATGCGCGGGCAGCGGAAGTTGCACAAGGATGCCGTGGATGTCGGGATCGAGATTCCAGGCGTCGATCTGTTCGAGCACGGAAAGCTGCGTCGTCTCCGCGGACATTTCGACCGTGGTCGAATGAAATCCGCAGGTGTCGCAGGCGCGGCCTTTTGAGCGCACGTAGGAGCGGGACGCGGGATTGTCGCCGACGAGGAGGAAGGCGAGGCCGGGACGCACGTCGCGGCGTTCACGCAAGGTGATCGTTTCGAGGCGGACCTCCTCCTTGATGACCGCGGCCAGGGCCGCGCCGTCGAGTATCTGCGCGCTCATGATCAAAACTCCGGAAACATGAAGGAACGGATGGAGAGGGCCCGGCCCGACTCGGTGTCGACCGTGAGCAGCACGGCCGAGAGATGGACGTCGTCGGCGGCCATCTCGAACTTGTGCGCGGTCTGCCGTATGAAACGCCGCAGCGCGATGTCCTTGCGCATGCCCACGACAGAGTCGTACGGGCCGGTCATGCCCGCATCGGTGATGTAGGCGGTGCCCATCGGAAGAACGCGCGCGTCGGCCGTCTGTATATGCGTGTGTGTGCCTATCACGGCACTGACCCTGCCGTCGAGGTGCCAGCCCATCGCGATCTTTTCTGCTGTCGCTTCGGCGTGCATGTCGACCACGATGACGGCGGTCTCCTCGCGCAGCTTCGGCACGGCCCAGTCGGCGGTTTTGAAGGGACAGTCGATGGGACTCATGTACGTGCGGCCCTGAAGATTGAGAACCGCGACCTTCCCCTTCTCCTTCAGATCCACCACCGTCCAGCCGCGGCCCGGATTTTCGCGCGGATAATTCGCGGGGCGCAGCAGCATCGATTCGGCCGCCATGAGTTTTTGTATGTGCCACTTCTCCCAGATGTGATTACCCGAGGTGATGGCGTGTACGCCAAGTCCCTTCAATTGCGCGAGCTGGCTTTCACTGATGCTTTTGCCGTCCATCGCGTTTTCGCCGTTGACGATGACGCAATCGACGTGATGATCTCTGACAAGCGCGGGAAGGAAGGTGGCGACCGCGTTCATGCCGGGAGTTCCGACGATGTCGCCTATGAAGAGTATGGTGATGGTCTGGGAGGGATTGTGCATGGTGCGTCGTGTGGGTAAGATGCCAAAAGTACGATATCCCGCCCTCATTGCCAATCGGATCAATCACCACGCGGCTCCGTGTGTCCGCGTATTGTTTTGCCCGGCCCCGGCGTGTAGATTAGGGGCCGACAACACACGGAAGCGGATGTATCAGACGCCGGAAGAACGAAGAGAACAATCGCGGGCCGAGGACAAGGACCTGATCCGCGACGCCCTTGCGGGCAATCAGGACGCGTACAAACGCCTGATGCGCAAGTATCGCAACGCGATCTATCACCTGATCGTCCGCATGATCGGCTTCACGCCCGAGGCCGAGGATCTGACGCAGGAGGCCTTTATCAAGGCGTTCAACTCGCTCGCGTCCTTCAACGACGAATTCTCGTTTTCGACCTGGCTGTACAAGATCGCGACGAACAACGCCATCGACCACCTGCGCAAGCGCAAGGTGAAACTCGTCTCGATCGACAAGCCCCTGCCGAACAGCGACGGCGAGCAGCATTTCGAGATTCCCGACACGAGCTACGTGCCCGACCAGAACATCCTGCGCGCGCAGCAGACGCGCACGATCGAGGCGGCGATCGAAAACCTGCCCGACAAGTACCGCGTCGTGATTGTGATGCGCCATCAGCAGGAAAAGAGCTACGAGGAAATCGCCGAGGACCTGGGCCTGCCGCTGGGCACCGTGAAGGCGCACATCTTCCGCGCGCGCGAGTTGTTGTACCGCAGTCTCAAGGGCCGCGTCGGGGATTATTAAGAGTCGGCGGGAAATTTCACGCCGCATTTGCGCGCCGCCGCTCGGATCGCTATATTAGGAGACGAATCGGGGCGTGGCTCAGCCCGGTAGAGCGCTCGGTTCGGGACCGAGAGGTCGGAAGTTCAAATCTTCTCGCCCCGACAAGCGGCCGCCAAGGATGGCGGCCGTTTTCCTTTATGGGGCGGTGCGCACGGGAGCACTCATCCCTTCGAACACGGGACCAAAGAGCGGCGCAAGTCCAGGCACCGCGGGGATGCGTCCTCCAAAACCCAGAAAGCGCAGCGTAAACATCTGCGTGGTGGGCAGCGAGAGCGCGCGCAGTTCCTCCTCGTTGATGCGTATGTCGGCGCGGGCGGCGAGCGCGCGGACGCGGTCCGCGGTAAGCCGCGCCGAAAGCGGCGCGCGCAGGCGCGAGTCCACCGCCGCGCGGAGTGTGCGCATGTCGCGGAGGGAATCGCCCGGGGTCTCGAGCGCGAGAAGGCGGAACACCGACACCTGCTCGCCGAGGGACACGGGTCCGCCGACGCCGCCGGGACGCAGGGCAAACACCGCCTTGCCGAGCGCGCCTTCATCAAACAGGATAAAGGGACCGTATTCTCCGTTTCTTTCCGCCGCACCGGGCCGTTCGGATCTGGTCGCGGCCAGGCGCCGGAAGCGGGCGGTGTCGCCGACGGCGGCGAGCGCCTCGGCCGTGAGTGCCCGGTCTCGCGTCAGGACCTCGACGATACGCGCGCGGGGCGGTCCGCCGAACAGATCGGGATAACGTGCGTACAGGGCCCACACACTGTCGTCCACCGCCGTTGCGCGCTCGAATAACACGTCGGGCAGTGAATGCGCGAGGCCGCTTTCCTCCCACAGCGCCATATCGGCGCGCACGGCATCGCTGTGCTGGAGACCGAGCCGGTAGCCCTCGCGCGTGAGGATGTGCCTGTCGAGCGCCTCCTTCACCGCTGCGCGGTACACGTCGGGAAGGCGGCGGTACATCGTCCGCCCCGCGCGTACACCCGCGCCCTCGAGCAGTTCGAGCACCGCGCCGTACGAGAGCGCCTCGCCGTCGATACGCGCAAAGGGGCTGTCGATGCGCGCGCCGGCGCGTGCGCGCATGTCGTCGAACCATCCGGCTCCAAGAGCCGCGATGGTGGTGGAGTCGGCATGAAGCTGCGCGCGCAAAGCCGACACCACGGCATCGCCGAGTGCGCGGTACAACGAATCACCGAACACCGCTTTCCGACCCGTCCACAGACGCCGTACAAGGTCGGCCGCGCGGGCGGCCTCACGCGCGCCGCGCAGATCGTTTTCGATGCGCCTGCTTCGCGCCGCGAAGTCTTCGTCGGACGCAATCTCGCGCGCCACATCGCGGCGGTGCACAATGTACCAGCGCGCCGCGATGCGCACCGGTTCCGAGAAGGCGCCGGGCCGCAGACGTCGCTGCACCGCCGCGAGAGACCGTTCGAGCGGCTCCGTGACCGGCACCGCCGCAGCGGCGCGTGTGCTGTCGCTCCCCTGCCAGGTCGTGAGCACCGTGTCGAAGGGCAGACCCGCGCGAAGCGCCGCGTGCAGGGCACGCGCGGCGGAGTCGGACTCCGTCACGATGTAGCGGTATTCCGTTTCGCGCAGCAGCCGCGCGTACTCGGCGCGCAGTTCCGCCTCGGGAATCGTCACACGCGCGCGCACGCTGTCGCGGTACAATTTGTCGCGCACAAACATCGCCTCGGCGCGCGCGCGCGAGGCCGTGAAGGTGCTCTCGCCCGCCAGCGCGTTTTTCCGCGCCTCCGCGGCGAGCAGCCGCTCGGCGATGATCGAGAGCAGGAACTCGCGCTTGAAGGTCTCGGCCGCTCCCGCGCGCTCGCGGCCCGGGAACACGGTGAGCGCCGCGCGCATGCGCAGTTCGTCGTCGGTCACCGGCCGTCCGTCCACGGTGGCCACCACCCGCTGCGCGCGGGCGGCCGAAGCGCAGAGCATGGCGGCAAGCGCAACGAGGATGTATGTCCGCGCGGCACCACGGCGGGACGACCGCAGGGCCGCCAGCGGATCGGCGTGCAGCATGCTGTGCTTGAACTGTGCCACCATTTCCTCGTATCTCGAAATCATCTCTGCTGTGGGTGTGTCTGTGCATGTTCCGTTGCAGGACACGGCCGCGGGACGTGCTGTGTCGTGGTAATCCGCGGCAATGTACAAAAGCACGCGTTTCCTCCCGCACCACGAACCCGTGTGTAGCAATGTCGCATTGTATCGGACAACGTGGCCTTCTTTGAGGGAATCCCTTCGCGATGTAAGTTGGGGCGATACCCACCTGTGCACGGAGCCCCCCATGATTCAGCGTTCCTTCCTCTCCGCGGCGATCGCAGCCCTTCTTGCGCTCGCGCTCTCGTCCCTTCACGCGCAATCCCCCAGCACCGCCGATACATGGCGGCAGGTCGGAGGTCCATTCACAGGCAAAGTCCTGTCGTTGCTCGAGCTGCCGGACGGAAGCCTGCTTGCCGGAACGGAACGCGGCGGACTCTTCCGTTGCACCGACGCAACACAGCCGTGGGAACCCTATGCAACGGCCTCCCTGGCGGGGACGTCGATTTATCAGCTCAAACGCGCGCCCGATGGACGTCTCTTTGCGGGACTCGAATACAATCTCGCGATCTCGACCGATGACGGAGCCACGTGGACCATCAAGGCCCTGCCCTCAAGTCAAAACGGATTCGCCATCGCATTCAGTCCGTCCGGCACACTCTATCTCGGTGGCTGGGCCGGACTCCATAAATCCGACGACGGCGGCACATCGTGGACCGAAATCATGAGCGGCCTGCCGAACGTATCTGTCAACACCGTGGCAGTGGATGCCGCGGGCAACATCTACTCCGGCCATCAGAACCGCGGCCTGTATCGCTCGAGTGATCAGGGCGCAAACTGGGCGCTGGCGCATGCCGACCTCGACGCCGTCACCGTGAAGTGCACGGCCGTGGGAGCCGACGGTGCGATCTACGCGGGCACGAGCGGACTCGGCATCAGCATCTCGCGCGACAACGGCCTCACCTGGTTCAACGACACCAACACCACGGCCAACATCACCGCGCTGTGTGCGACATCCTCGGGTCCTGTGCTCGCCGGCGGTGCGAACGGCATCGTCTATCTCACGCGCGATTCCGCCGCGAGCTGGAGGCAGATGCGCCGCTCCGCGCACGGCGGCAGCATTCTGAGTCTCTCATCCTTCAAGAACAGTTTCGCCGCAGGAACCGCCTGGGACGGCGTGATGCGCGGCGATATCGATCCCACGAGTTGGACCGACATGACCGCGGGCCTCATCAATCTCACCGTGCCCGCGTTCACGTCCAACAGCAAGGGCACGATCTTCATGGTGAATCCCACCTTCAACGACGTGATGAAATCCGCTGATGGCGGCAACACCTGGACCATCGCCAACGGCAATCAGACGCGCACCGTGCGCACCGCCTGCGTGATGCCCGAGAACGACTACCTGTACGTCGGCACACCGAACGGCGTGTACCACAGCACCGACGACGGCGCGACATGGACGCAGGACATCACCGGCATGACAAACCGCAATGTGCGGCTTGTTGCCGTGAGTCCGACCCGCGCGATCTTCGCCTCGTGTTTCGGCCGCAAGCTGTACCGCTCGCTCGATTACGGACAGTCCTGGTCCTTGATCAACGAAACCTTCGGCAACGGCGAGATCTCGACCATGATCTTCACCGAAGACGGGGTGATTTTTGCCGGCACTGAAACGGCGGGGCTGTACCGGTCGCTCGACAACGGCACGACCTGGTCGTCGATACAGAAAGGTTTGAATCGACTTCTTGTGACATCGCTCTGTTACAGCAAGAATTACGGGCTGTATCACGGCAGCTACGGCGAAGTGCATGTGTCCTCCGACCGCGGTGATACATGGACGCGCATCACCAACGATCTTCCCGTGGCGTCGGTGTACGCCATCGCCATCGCGCCATCGGGCCGACCCGCCGTGGGCATGGAGGTGAAGGGATGTTACTACTACGATGCCGCCGCGCGCAACTGGCTGCCTGCGAACACGGGTCTGTTCAACAAGTCGATCCTCGCCTTCCACGTGAACAGCAACGGCGCGCTGCTGGCGGGGACGGACGGCAACGGCATCTTCATCATCGACCGTGTGCCGACCGGAATCGCCGACGCTCCGGCCGCCCTTCCCTCGACAACGGAACTGTCACTGTATCCGAATCCCGTGGTATCGTCGGGTGCGCTGCAGGTAACACTCACGACCGCGCTCGAGTCCGCGGCGCGCTGCATCGTTGTCGATATGCTGGGACGCGTCGTATACACGGGCACATTAACACAGGGCTCCTCGCGTGCAACACTCGAACTGCCTTCATTGCCGGGCGGCGTATACACCGTGCAGGTGCAGTCCGCCACGCGCACAACCTCGGCGCGTTTTGTAATCGCCGGCAGGTGACACACACATTCCGGAGCTGCGGGCATGGATCGTTTCAAACCCATGCCCGCGTTTCTTATGGACGAATGGACGGTTGGACGGTTAGACGATTAGACGATTAGACGATCAGACGATCAGACGATCAGACGATTAGACGATCAGACGATTAGACGATTAGACGATCAGACGATCAGACGATTAGACGATTAGACGATCAGACGATCAGACGATTAGACGGTTAGACTATCGGACGAAAAAACGACACAGCGATCCGATTCTTTCCGCGATCCAATCTGCGTGTGCGCTGGCCGCGTGTGGATTCTGACAGGGGTGACCGGCGGTCGCCCGACACTGCCACGATACACGCATATAACACCGCCCAGAACAGATCAGTCACCCTCGCCCAGAACGGGAGAGGGCCGGGGTGAGGGTGCGCTGACTCGCTGTCCCGTCGTGCCTCGACGAGCTCGGCATGACACAATCCCCGCTATCCAACTCCCAACGCTCAACTCCCTACTCCCAACTCCCCACTCCCTACTCCCAACTCCCTACTCCCAACTCCCTACTCCCAACTCCCCACTCCCAACTCCCAACTCCCTACTCCCCACTCCTCCCAGCTCCTAACTCCTAACTCCTAGCTCCTAACTCCTAACTCCTAACTAAAATCCATACACCGAAAATCCTCCGTCGACCGCAATCACCTGTCCCGTGACATAGGACGATGCGGGCATCACGAGAAATGCCACCAGCGCGGCCACCTCGCGCGCTTCACCCACACGTCCAGCGGGTGTGCGCGCGAGCACCTCGTTGAGATAGGTCTCATTGCTGAGCAGCGACGCGACGAGCGGCGTGCGGATATACCACGGTGCGACGGCGTTGACGCGAATGCCGTCGGAGGCCCATTCGACCGCGAGGTAACGCGTGAGGTGGTGCAGCGCCGCCTTGCTGGCCGCATACGGCAGACCCGTGCGCAAGGCGGCGAGTCCCGCCGTTGATCCAATGTTCACGATGGCTCCACCGCCCTGCAACTGCGGGTGGAAGATGCGGCAGAGTTCGAAGACAGACACCAGGTTCGTGTTCTGCAGAAACGCGTACTCCTCGCCGGTGTACTCGAGCGTGCGTTTGCGGATGTTGGTGCCCACATTGTTGACCAGCACGTCGAGACTGCCCCACTCGTCCTGCACAAATCGCGCGAGTGTGTCCCGTCCCTTCTCTTGCGACACATCAGCCGCGAGGCCCACGGCCGCAAAGCCGCGCGCGCGCCAACCTTCCGCGGCGGCGTGTACGGAATCCGCGCTGCGCGCCACCAGCAGCACCTCGGCGCCGCGCTCCAGCAACTCGCCCGCGATGGCCTCACCGATGCCGCGGGTGGCGCCGGTGACGAGAGCGCGCTTACCTGCGAGCGTCCAGATATCCGCGCCTTCGCGCGGCGCCTGTGTTCCTTGTACCGTCATTTGTACCTCTTGTTGAGATCAAAGTCGCTGTCGGCTCCGCGAGGCGCGGTTCCGACGCGGCTCATCGTGATGCGGATGCGTCGCTGGGCGGCAAAGTCGTTCTGGTCGCGGCTCACATCGCCGCCCACAACCACGTAGCGGATACGTCCCGCATCGCGTAATTCCTTGTATGTTGTCAGACCCTTCGCGGCGGATGCCGAAAACAGCTCGTCGAGATATTCGGCCGAGAAATGCGCCCGCAGTCCTGAGAGCTTCAAGTTGTCGAGGCTTTCGCCCTTGTCCACCGAATGTGCAACACCGGAGACATCCACAAAATCGACGCGGTGCTCTTCGTGAAATACCCCGACGATGGGCTGCGGATCGGCATAACCGATGACGCGGATTTCAAGCGCCTCGCCCGGCAGCGCCGCGGCCTTGAAGCGCGGAAAAATCTCGTCCACACCTGCGGTGTACACAGTCTGGAAAATCCCCTCGACAGTCTCCGCATAGGCCTGGTATTGTTGATGGCGCTTCGACTGCTCCTTGAAACGCTCGATGTAGCCGGCCTGCGAGAGGGGTCCTGACAGTTTGCCGAACAGTTCCGCAAGATTCTGTTTTGTGTTGGGCCGGTAATACCCGGTGACAAAAAACGGCACGTTGTATTTGCCGAGATCGAATTCCGCGACAGTGATGGGTCCGAAGCGCAGCACGGTGACGGCCTCGGTGTTCGGCGGTGTCGATACGACCAGAGCGGACCGCGGCGGATACTCGCGTATGCTGGCCTCGACCTTGTAGGCGCGCGCCGCGGGCAGCAACTGCGCGTATTCGTCGGCCTGCGAATTGGTGACGAACGACGCGACAACGCCGCCGGTCTCCGCGTCGGTCACGGTGACGATGCTCGGCAGCGGTGCGCCGCTCACGGAATCGATCACACGCACAACCATGCGGAACATACCCGCCCCGAACACGTTCGGTGTGCCCGCGTAAATGTCGAGTCCGCCGTAGCCACCACGTCGCGCGGAGGCGAGGAAGAACTCGCGGTCTTTCGCGGGAGCATGGAAGAACAGATCGTCTTCATCGGAATTTATGACGGGGCCGAGATTGACGGGCGCCGTCCATGTGTCGCCTTCACGTATCGACATCCAGATATCGTAGCCGCCATAACCGCCGTGCCCGTCGCTGGCGAAATACAACGTGCCGCCATCGGGCGTAAGGTAGGGGGCGCATTCATTGCCGGATGTGTTGAGCAGCGTACCGAGTGGCCGCGCCTCGCGGAACGTGCCCCAGTTGTCGCTGGTCGCGATCCACAGATCCGCCCCGCCCTTCCCGCCGGGTCTGTCCGACGAAAATATCAGTGTGGTGCCGTCGCCCGAGAGTGTGGGCTGCGAATCCCACCGGGTGCTGTTGACAACAGCTCCGGGATTGCGCACATCAGATAGGACGCCGTTCACGAGACGCCCGAGCCAGAGGTCCGTATCGCCCAGGCCGCCGGGCCGTTCCTCGGACGCGAACACGACGCTGGTATTGTCGGCCGCGATCGCGAGGGCGCCGTCGTTATCGCCCGTATTAAAGACGTCGCCCGCGTTCGCGGCGGCGGCCCAGCGTTCGCCGCTGCGCGCGGCGCGGTAAATGTCGGCCTCGCCGCGCGAGCCCGCGCCGCGGTACGACGTGAAATACATCGTGCCGCGGTCGATGCTGAGGAACGGCGCGTAGTCGTTCTCGGCCGTGTTGATGTCGGTGTCGATGGGCCGCACGACGATGGGATAGGAACTGAAATTCTGCGCGGTCGCGGAAACGGAGACCGAGAAGGCGAGGCAGAGCAGGATGCACATGCGAGTTTTCATGAGTGCCGTCTCCTACAAGGGGAAAAGGACGCCGAGCGTCGCCTGAAGTGTGGATACTTTCCAGTTCCCGTCGGTCGAGACGGTGCTGAGCGGAAATCCGTACAGGACTTCGGGATTCAGAGTAATGGATCGGGATATCGGAATTTTAGCGCCGAGTCCGCCGCGCAGCGTAAAGACCGACCCGCGCACAATGTCGCTCGAGCCGGCGTACATCTCCTTCGACGTGCTTCCGTCGAGATAGGTCACGCCCGGCGGACCGGCGATGGTCTCGGTCTTGACAAATCGGTTTCCGAGTATGAATCCCGCGGACGGCCCCAGCGCCGCGTAGAGTCCGAACGACGTGAAGGTGTAGGTTGCGAGCAGTTCAGCGCTCAGCATGTGCAGTGTCACTTCCAGCGTGTTGTCGAGCGTCACGAATTCGACGGCATTGTTTCTGCCGCGAATCGGGTACTGCTGCAGTATGGCGGTGAAATCACCCCCGGGATTTTCGTACAGGATGCGTGGTGACAGGTCGAATCGTCCGCCGATGGGAATAAAGGCCTTGAAGCCCGCGACCAGGCCGATGCCGTCGCCCTCGTCGAAGGAACAGCACAACAGGCCGTTGGACGTGGTCGAGAAGCGGCCCGTGTGAAACGCGGCGTCGATGCCGCCGTAGGGTCCGGCCAAAATGAATCGCGCGGCGCCGGGAAAGAGGATGCGGTCTTCGGGATGTATGGGTCCGTCGGAGCCCGCGGGCGCGGCGGAGCACAGGATGGCGAGGAGACAGAGCGTGGTGATGATGGTGGTTTTCATTGCGGGATCTCCTCTCAGCGCACGAGCAGCAGTTTTTGCGTGTCGGGTTGTCCGTCGCAGGTGAGACGCGCGAAGTACAGGCCCGCGGGCAATCCGGCCGCCTCGAAGGTCGCTGTGTACTCCCCTTCCTCGGTCCACGCATCGAGCAACACGCGCAGTTCGCGCCCGTAGGCGTCGAGCACGCTGAGGCGCGCGCGGCAGGCGGCCGCGAGCACAAAGGGTATCCTGGTCGTCTCCGTGAATGGATTCGGCCGGCCTTCTTTCAGCATTCCCACGCGACCGCGCGTTTCCAGCAGGCGCGCGTCGAGGTAACAGAGACTGTCGATACGGAACACCGCGGGCGAGAAAATGCCCGCGCGCGGATTGCCGTCGGCAAATTGCGCGGAGAGTATGGATACGTCCGTCGTACGGCTGTTTCCAAGCAGAGCGAGGAGGTCGGCCATAATAAGCACGCTGTCGTCGACAGGATTTGTGAGCAATCCGGACACATCCAAACGAAGCGTGGCATCCGCCTCGGCGAAGTTTGCGGTCTCGGCGGCCGCAGCAACAATCAAACCGCTGCTCAATGTTCCCGCCGTGTGTGCAGGAACGGAAGGCTGCATTCCCGATGGACGCATACCAGCGAGCAACGTCTTGTTGTATCGAAGTCGTAGCGTGTACGAACTCACCTCATACTCGGCAGGAATTCTCCGTGTTAGCCGGATCGGGAATCGCACGCTGCTGCCGGGTTTGGCGGTGTACGCGCCTTGCAGCCACACTGCCACGCTGTCGTAGCCGATACCCTCAAGCAGCACATCGCGTCTCTCCTGACCGCAGCCCTGATAGATGAACGTCACGGTGTCGCGCAACAGGCGGAGCCGCGTTGGCGAGAAACAGACGCGCACGCTCGCCGTGGCTCCGGGCAGCACAGCGAAGGGCACGGGCGTGTCGAAGCTGAACGGCGGATTACCGATGGCCACTCCCGTCACACGCAGCGGTGCCTCGCCGGTGTTCCCCACGAGAATGTCGATGCACCGTGTGTCACCAACCATGGTGGAATCGAATTGTACGGTAGGAACGACCTGTATCACCGGCCGTATGCCGCGTCCGCGCAGGCGGTACGTCGTGGTGCTGTTCTGTCCGAGCAGCGCCGCGATCTGCCTGTACACACCGACGAGGTCGGTGGTTGTGGACGCGCTGAAGAAACGGCCGCCCGTGGTCGAGGCCATGTTCGTGAGTATCGTGGCGTTTGCCTCGCCGATGCCGATCGTGAAGATGGTGATGCCCGCCGCCTGCGCCGCGGCAATCACCTGTGCGGGCGTGTGCGTAGAAAGATTGTCCTCGCCATCGGTGAGCACGATCAGCACCTTGCGGTTGCCGCGCACCGCCAGCGTGGTGATGGCGTCGACGAGGGATGAATAGAGCCGGGTTCCGCCGTTCGCCGTCAGTCCGGCGATGGTGGATGTCAGTGCGGTCTTGTCGGTCGTGAACGTCTGCGGTACGGCGAAGGTGTTCGAGAATGTCATGACGGCGGCCTCGTCGCGCACGCCCAGCGTGTCGATAAGACTCGAGACGAAGTCCATGCCCGCGCTGCGCGCGGCGGCGATGCGCTGTGTCGCGTCGGCGCCGGATATGGCCAGTGTCATGCTGCCGCTGACGTCGAACAGCATCCCGATGCTCATCGACACGCGTGTGTCGGCGTTGAGTGTCACGACCGCCGAATCGATGCGCGGAGCGTCGGGCGGCTGATAACACACCTGAAACGACCGCGACTGTCCCGGCGTGAGATTGAAGGGCGTGGGGATGAGACCGCTGAATGGCGGAGGCGGCGCGGGAACGTTCCGCACCGTGAGGGCAGTGTCGCCGACATTGGCGAAGGTGACTGTCAGGCATTTTGTTGTGGCGCACAACGTCGTGTCGAAGTCCACGGGCGACGGCACGATCTGCAGGATGGGACCGAGGACGGCGTTTGATGTGGGCATGCCCACGCCGCGCACGGCAAACTGCAGCGACGGTTCATTACACGAGCTGTTGGTGAGACGCCCTTGCGCCTGCACAAAGCCCAGCGCCGCGGGCGCGTAACAGACGGTCATATTTGCGCTGCCTCCGGGAGGCACGGGTGAGGCCGGAGCCGATTGTATCACAAACGGAGCGGGCACAGTGACGGACGATATGTCGAGCGGCGCATTGCCGGTGTTCTGCACGGCGACGGTCTGGCAGCGCGAGGAGCCGACAAGCACCGCACCAAAATCGCATTCGGCGGGCGAAAGTGTGATCTGCGGCGAAACGGTGCGGGCGCGCAGGAGTACGTCGAAGGACGTGTTGATGCTGAGCATGGTCGCAATCGCGCGCAATGCGGCGGTGAGGCCCGCCGGATCGGTGGCGGATTGATACATGCCGCCGGTCTGCGTCGCGAGCTGCTGCAGCTCCGCCACGGCCGTCTGCCCCATGTCGATGGTGTAGATGCGCACGGGTTCGGATGCGGCCTGTGCGGCGGCGATGACCGCGGCTATCTGTGTCGGACTTCCCGCGCAGGTGTTCTGTCCGCCCGTGATGAGCACCACCACAGGCACGCCGTTGCGCGCGCGTGTGTCGTTGACCGCGCGCAGCACGGCATCGTACAGGCAGGCATCGGCGCCCCCCGCGGTTCCGGGCAACGCCGCCGTGAGTGTGGCGCGTGTCGAGGTGAAATCCTGAAGCAGCGTGGTAGCGGCGCCCGCGCTGTATACGGCGGCTTCGTCGCGTATGGCGGGGGTGAAGAGCAGGTCGTTGAAAAGACTGTCCGACGCGGCCTGTGCTGCAAGAATGCGCGTGGTGGACCCGAAGGCGGAGCTCATCGACGCGCTGACATCGGTCACAAGGCCCAGTGACACGGGAAGCCGCGAGTCTGCGCGGAATGTGACACGCTGGCTGTCGACGGACGCGGTCGCCGCGGCTGTGTAACAGAATTGGTACATGCGCGATGTGCCGGGCGGAACTGTCGCGGCCGCTATGGAACCCGTAAACGGCGGTGCCGCAAGCGCCGACGCTCCGACGTTCATCGGTCCGTCGCCGATATTGCGCAGGGTGAGCTGCAGGCACTTCTGTGTGCCGCAGCGCACGGTGTCGAAATCCAATGGTGTGGTCTGTATCTGCAGTACCGGGCCGACGAGACGCGGCTGCGTCCGCGCGTCCGGAGCAGCGATGCTCAGGCACGCTGCCACGATAAACATAGCGCTCCAACGATGCGTCCAGGGCATGGGGATTCCTCTGGGTTTGTTGCGAAGGTCGAGTAACAGGGATGGATCGGATTGAATAATGTACGGATAAGTTTATCCGTAGGAAACCGTATCCTGGTAGGTGGTAGGTGGTAGGTGGGTAGATGGTAGATCGGTCTATTCTGCTCGTGTGAGGAGACAGGCTACAGGAGACAGGAGGTAATCGTGTCTATGCGTGTCTCCTGTCTCCTTTCTCCTGAATCCTCATGCTCGTGTGAGGAGACAGGATACAGGAGACAGGAGGCAATCGTGTCTGTGTGTGTTTCCTGTCTCCTTTCTCCTGAATCCTCATGCGATCATTACATATCGTGCTCCCTGTCTCCACCAAGCACCCTGCATAAAACGACGCGGGGAGTCCCGCAAAGGACTCCCCGCATGTGGAGGATATGTGCTTCGGGATGCTAAAACGTTATACCCAGCGTAAAGGCATGAGAACCTTTGAATACTTTCGCGGTCCGGTAGGCGTAATCGAATTCGAAGGCGATACTGCCTGCGTTCTGGCGGACGCCCGCACCGAAGGAGGGGCCGAAAAGATACGACGACTCGCCGTTCACGTCCGCCGCGTCACCACCCGCAAGTGTGTACGAGACGCGCGCAAAAAACAGATTCATGTATCCGTATTCGACGGCCATGCGGTACTGATCAGGCAGGAAGTTGTTGTTCTCGAAGGATGACGAGACGGTGAGCACGTGTTCGGGTGCCAGATCCCGCACATACCCCATACCGATCTCGATCGAGGTGGGCATCTGGAATCCCGCCGCCTCGATTTTCAGCAGTTGTCCTTCACGATCCGATCCGATTTCGTTCACCGTGCGGTACAGGCCCGGTCCATCAAACGCCATCGCGCTGCCGAGATGTTTGAGCGCCACGCCGAGCTGCAGGCCTCGTACGTTGGCGAGGCCGTGATACTGCACGCCGATGTCGAACGCGATGCCCGACGACGACACGCGGTTCAATTCCTCCGACACGATATGCGCGGTCAGTCCGGCGCGTATGCGGTCGGTGAGAGCGCGCGCGTATGTGATGCCGAGATCCACAAAGGTCGGAGCAAACACGGCGCCTGTGCCGTCGGGATTACGTTCGTCGGTGTAGACGATGTCGCCGAACGAGAACGACTTGATCGACAGTCCGACATGGCCGAAGCCGGCGAAAGACGCGCCGACCGCAGCGTAGTTCAGACCGTCGGCGTCGAAGCCGCTCATGTGTGAGAAACGGACGTCCACAGACGTGGACATGCCGGCGAGTCCGGCGGGATTGTAGTATATGGCCTCGGTGCCGGAGATACCCGACAGCGGCGCGCCGCCGAGCGCGATACCGCGCGCCCCGACCGGCACGAGGAGCTGGTCGGCTGCCGCGGTGCCACGCCGGTTGCCTCCGCCGGCGAAGCTGCTCACGCCCGGCAGCAACGCTGCCGCCGCAACGAGGAGGACAAGGAGGGACATGCCGCGCACGCGCGATGCTGTTGCTGCATTCGAAACGAGTTTCATGGCTGCCTCCGCTCAGATACGATCGAGGAATTGTGTCTCCGTCACCACCGCGAGACGGAGTGTTTTCTCGAGTCCCAGATCGGGCATCTCGATATGGATGTAGTAGAGGCCGCTCGCGATCGGCAGGCCGTTGTCGTTGAGCAGATTCCATGTCGCGTACTGGCTCGCGTCGTTCTTTTCGAAGGAACGCACGAGCACGCCCGACAGCGTGTAAATCTTGAATGACGCGCGCGCAGGCAGATGGTTGATGGTCACGAAACGCTGATACTTGTTCTGCTCGCGCGTGTTCGACGCGTAGTAGGGATTCGGAAACACGTTCACGGCCGACACGTCACTCTTGGCCTGCTCCTTCGAGAAGGTCGGCGGTATCGTCGAGAACGTGTACGTGTCACGCTCGGAGAAAGCCACCTTCGGCGTGATGCGCCATATCGTCCCGCGCTGCCACGGATCACGCTGACCCGCGTAGTCGGTCTTGAGCAGATGCCAGGACCAGTACAGGATCGGCATGTTCCGCGCGCCGGTGTTCAGGCGGAAACTGGGATCGGTCCATGCGGGATTCGGCGTGCCGGTGTAGCGCTCGTTCAGGATGTACAACATCTCGCGGTCGTTCGGATCCGTCGTCGGTCCCCAGCGGTTGTCCTGCGCGGGTCGGCCGAACTGCTCGACCCATGCGTAACAGAGCTGGAAATGTTTGGAAGGATCGGCGTCGGTCACATCCCACACCTGTATGGGCGAATCGAAATACCCGCGGTAGCCGTAGTTCGGCGACGCGCCGCGCAGGAACATGTACCCCTTCTGCGGCTTCGTGGAATCGAAGCGGATCTCGACAATGCGGTCCACTTGATACCCCTTCAGACTGCTGCCGAACTCGCCGTTGTATCCGCATTCCCACCAACGCCCGCTGTCCTTCGATCCGCGCTCGTAGGGCGTGAACACTTCGGGACCGCCGATCCATTCGCGGAGCAGTATCTCGTCGTGATGCAGGCGCGGATTGGCCGGATCGTACTCCCGCGCGTTGTACTGCGTGTAGTAACTCGAACCGCGCACGCCGATCTTGAATCCGTCCACCACGTAATAGTCGGTCTGCAGGCCGTGGAAGCCCGTGGCCCCGGTCACCGGTGTTGTGCCCTTGGTCACATTCTTCAGCACCCACGTGTCGAAAGACGGCACGTGCAGCGTGTCCACCGTCCCGCCGTCCATCGTGTGATCGTATGTCGTCGCGACATTTCCCGTGCTGCGGAACGACACTTCGTATGTGTCGCCTGTCAGGCGCAGCGGATCCACCACCTCCACTTCCGCAAAACCGGTGGATGTGCCTCCGGTGTGCACGGGCACGATGCGGTTGCGCAGTGGTTCGCCGAAACGCACGCCCGGATCGGTCGTCTGCGGCCTCACTTCGATGATCACCGGAGTCGATTCGAGCTGACGCGGCGTGGCGTCGGGATTGGGATTAAACGCGTAGGCCGTGACGGCGAAGTAGTACGGCTGATTGTTCACCAGCGGACGGTCGAGCAGAAAATCCTTGGTCACTTCGAAGGAACGCTCGAGTCCTCCGTCGGTGCCGAACTGCACGGGCACGTCGAGCACGATGCCCGATTTCTCGTCGAGCACTTCGTCGAAGATGATCGACGTTCCGTCGACAACATCGAAGGTCGCGAGACGCACGGCGTCGTCGAGCGGATCGCTCGCCTTGCGGAACTGATACACGTTGTACCCCTGGAAGCGGTAGCCGCGGTCGCTGTGTTTCTCGACACGCGCCACGATGTCGGGATCGCCCCAAGTAAGCACCGCCTGGCGGTTGTGCAGCGACGCACGCACGATGGGCGAGGGCGGCGCCTGCGGCAGGTCGAAATTGTTGTCGAAGGCGATCTGCGCGTAGCGGTCGAAGTACTTCAGCACCTTGATGCTGTTGAGCCGGTCTGATCCGCGGCCCACGATCGTCGAGACGACCACCTCCTGCGTGTCGCCGCGCGCCAGCGTGAACGGACCCGACGTCATCAGGAAACGCCGGTCGCCCGGTGTCGACACGATGCCGTCGATCCATCCGGCGCGGGTGATTGGATCACCCGGCAGGCACATGCGCACGATCTGCCCGGTGGTGGGATCCACATACTGCCTTCCGTTGTAGAGGCGCCCCTGCATGTAGTTGTACATCTGCTCCGCTCCCGCAGGATCCTTCAGATCGGGATCGCGGTACACGGAACTGCCGTTGATGTAAAATGCGAAGCTCGACACGCCCAGATTTTTCACACCCGTGCGGATGCCGAAATTGTATCGCGCAGAATCGCCCGGACTGGGCACGATCGGCCCCTGGAAGAAATCGTATCCCGCCGCGGGCGGCACGCCGTACACTTCGTCCTTCGAGAGACCGTTGTAGGCGTAACCCAGGCTGAGCGTTGTATCGATACCCACAAAGTCGTCCCACGCGTCGCCGAGATCGGGATCGGACCATTTCGAGAAATACGCCTCGAGCAGATCGTCGGTGCCCTTGTTGATGATGGTGTATCGCGTGAACACGATGTTCGAAAGTGGTCCGGTGCGCTTGTACGCCCACACCAGCGTGTGCAGTTCGATACCGATGGGCGGTGATCCGTAGAGGTTCACGGTGCGGCGCGAGTCGAGATCGTTCGACACGAACCAGATGTTCTCGTCGCCCGGCAGCAGCGGTATGTCGCTGCGTGTCGAATCGCCGTACTGCAGCCAGTCCGTAAAATTCGGCTCGTAGATGCCGTTGCCGTTCCTGTCGCGCCACGGCGCACCCGATCCACCGGGAGGCGGACCCGCGGGCCATTCCACGAAGTCCTTCTGCAGCCGCTGCTGATCCGCGGCCGACAGCGCCGCGAACTGCTCGGCATTCACGCGCTGAATCTTGAAGATGCGGTAGCGCGGATCGCTGGGATCGGCGGCCTTGCCGTCGGGCAGTATCGGCCCGGCCTGCAGGCCCGCATTGTACGTGGCGCCGCCCACGCGCCGCTGACCCTGTATCTTCCCGCCCCAGATGATGCCGTCGGTGAAGATCACGTACTTCGCGCTGCGCTTGGGCCATTCGCAGCCGGACTGATCCGACAGCGGATTGTGCGACATACGCCCGTTGTTCGACATCCACATCAGGATGTTGTTGACGGAAATGAAGTCCCACTGGTCGTTCGAAAGGGTTTTCGACAGGCCACCCTTCTGGGGGCCTTCCGGATTTTCGGCCGCGGCAGCAAGCGGAAACACAAGCAGCGCGGACAGGAGAAACGGTGTGATACGTATCATGATGGCTCCTGGTGTGCTATCGCTGGATGGAGGACTCGCTGCGTCTCAGAACGTGGCGCGGAGACCGAGGTAAATTCTGCGGGGCGCGCCATACACGCCCGCGTTCATGAGATACGACTGGTAGTAGAAATCCTTGTACAACTCGCCGAACACATCACCGTACCGGCTGTAGTTGGCGATGCGGTTCTGCCCCTCGTCGGTCGAGAGGAAGCCGTTGTCGTTCGCGCTGCCGGATGTCGCGTACACGCCGGTCACGTTCTTGGTGTTGAGAATGTTCACGACCCAGAGGTACACGTTGAGGTCGACAGGTCCGACGCGGAACGAGCGGTCGAGACGGCCGTCGAGCTGAAACGTCCACGGCGTGCGTGACGAGTTGATCGCCTCGACCGGCGTGCGGCGGTCGCCGAAACTGAACTCGTTGACGCGTGTGTACGGTCTGCCGCTGTTGAACGCGAACACGAGGTTCAATCCCATACGCTCGAACGGGTAGATGTCGCCGATCGCGGGACCATCGTCGGCCCTGAACCGGTAGTCGAGATTCATCGAACCCTTGTGGGTCACGTCGAAGTCGAGCAGCATCGGATACTTCGGCAGGAACGGTGTTTCGGTGGGCGAGAGCCACAGCGCGCGGAAGGCCGACGACGGACTCGACCCGGTGCCGCGGGCATCGGCGTACGTGTAATCCACCGACACCTGCGCGCGCTCGACCCGCCGCACGTCGATGCGCAGCGAGACGCCCGACGTCGTGGCAAAGTCGCCGTTCACCCACGCGTAATACGCCGGATGCTCCGCGCCCGGCGCGGCCGTGATCTGGCGCTGCTGAATCAGGTCGCGGATGTCGCGATAATATGCGCCGATATCGAAGGCGAGATTCTCGCCGAGTTGCTGACGGAAACCAAAATCGTACTGCGTGGTCCGCTCGGGGCGCAGGCCGAAACCGACGGGCGCGGACACCGCGTACCCGCCCTTCAGGTTGCTCGAAATCACCGCGTTGCCGAGGTAGATGTCGCGCAGACGGGACTGCTGCACAAACACGCCGTACTGCGCATAAAACACCGTGCGCTCGGTCACGGGGAACGAGAAGCCGAGGCGCGGACTCAGCGTGTGCGACGCGGCGACGGACTTCATGTTCGCCTCGCTCTGATCCACAAGCCCCTCGCTCGTGAACTTGATGTTGTGCGGATCGACAAATTCCTTCGACGCGGTGTTGATGTAATCGTAGCGCACACCCACGTTGAGCACCAGATCCGCAAGCTCGATTTTGTCGAGCGCGTAGAAGGATCCGAACACCGGCCTTTTCGGACCGTCGGGTCCACTATCCACTTCCCTGCCGTACATGTCGTAGCCGTAGTAGTTCGTGCCCGCGCTTCCCGCTATTTCGAGGGCGGTGGCATCAGGATTTTCACGCATGAAGTTCTTCAGGCCGAAGGCGTCGATGCCGAAGCTGCGAATGCTGTACGTGACCACTTCGCCGCCCGTCTTGATCTCGTGCGTGTTCCCGATCTGGTGCAGGAGGTTCAGCTTCGCCTGCATCGACGTGAAGCGGGTTTTCCCGTAGCCGGCCATGGGTGATCCGAACGGCGTGAAATTCGCGCCGAACAGCGTCGACGCAAGCTGCGGCAGGCCGTCCGCGCGGAACTGATAGCCGTATTGCGCGTTGGCGATCGAATCGCCGTACGAAAAGATGTTGTGCCGGTGATCGTTGTCCATCGTCACGGCAAAATTTCCGAGATACACGGCGGACAATTCGTAGAAGGTGTTTGTCGAAAGAAAATGCGTCAGCTTCATCGTTGCGCTGTAATCCTCGCTCTCCGACAGCGAGGCGCGCCGCTCGTTCTCACGCGTCGTGAGTCCCGCGCCGCCCCTGCCGCTCGAGAAGGCGTAGGAACCGATCGCGCGCAGATTCACGTTGCCCAGGTCGGCGGTGATATTGCCGTTGAAGGTCCACGACTCGCTCGCGGCGTTGAGAAGCATGCCGCCGGGGAAACGGTAGTCGATTTTTTTCGCAGAGGAGCCGAGCTGCGGATCGAAGATGCCCGGCTTGGCCTGTTCCTCGGGCGAGAGCAGCGCATGCGCCGGCGTGTTGCGCAGCAGCGCGTCGTACTTGTCGGTGAGATTGTACGGAAGCTGGAAACCGGATGCCGGCGTGCGTGAAAACGCGTTCTGGCCGGCGATAAAAAAGCGCAGCGGACCCACGATCGGACCACCCGCCGTGAGCACATGCACGCTGCTGCCCGTGCTGTATGTGCCGAGTGTCTTGTTGCCCGGTTCCGCCCAATGGTCGGTGTACGTTTCGGCCTCGAAGCGCAGGCGCGGGCCGCCCGTGCGTGTCGTGGTGCCGATGAGTCCCGCGTTCGCGCCGCCGTGTTCGGCGGAGTACCCGCCGGCCTGCATGTTGATTTCGGCGATGGCATTGTTGATCACGCTCACCGTGCGCCCGCCGAACAGCGGATTGCTCGCGTTGTACCCGTCCACAACATACCCGGTTTCATCGGTGCGGCTGCCGCGTATGCTGAGCCCGCCGCCTGTCGCGACTACACCGGCCTGCATGCCGATGATCCCCTCGATGCTGCGCACTGGGAGGTTCTCGATATCCTCCATCGTGAGCGTCTCCTTGCCTGTGGCCTGCCCCGGATCCACGAGCGGGCGTACGGCGACGACCACAACTTCGTCGACGGTTTTGGCGGTTGTCGAGAGGCGCACTTCGCGGAAGGCCGTCTCGCCGCTTTTCACGAGCACGTCGCGCACGGTCATCTTCTGATACGAGACGTGTGTCACAACAAGCGTGACCTTGCCGACGGGCACGTCGAGAATCACAAATTCGCCTCCCTGGCCCGTGGAAGCGCCGCGTGAGGTGCCTTCGACTCGGACGTTGGCTGCCCAGATCGGATCACCCGTCTCGTCGTCAAAAACTTTTCCCGAAATTTTTCCCGTCTGCGCCGCCGCAACGGCGGTCAACAGGACAATGAACAGAATACACCCTGGTACACGGATGTGCATGACGTCCTCCACAGCATACATCGATGATGAGGAATGGTGAATGAATGACGCGCGGGTCCTGCGTCCCCTGTCCCGCGCCTTGATCGCGTTCTCACATGCAAGACACGAGAGCCGCGGAAAGGTAACACGACCTGGCAGCGTGCGCCCGCTTCTTTCGTATATTTACGCGAGACACCGCGCCCACGGGCGCTCTACCCCACACCCGATGAAGAAACTTTTGCTCGTGCGCCACGCCAAATCCGCGTGGGACAACCTCGACGGTTCGGATCACAACCGTCCTCTGAATTCCCGCGGCGCACACGATGCGCCGGCGATGGGAGCGCACCTGCTCGCCCGCGGCATTCGCCCCGATCTTATCCTCGCCAGCAGCGCCGTGCGCACAACAAGCACGGCGCAGGCGTTGGCGGACGCCATGTCGGTGGATGCCGCCCGCATCCACACACTGCCCTCGCTGTATCTCGCACCTGCCGCCGACATTCTTGCCGCTGTTGCCGCATGTCCCGACACTGTCGACACCATCATGCTTGTCGCGCACAGTCCGGGCATCGGCGACGCCTCGGCCGTGCTCACCAGCGAGCCGCCGCGGCACATGCCCACCTGCGCCGTTGCCTGTCTTGGCAGCACCGCCGCGACATGGCGTGAGGCGGCGCAGCCAGGGGGCTGTACGCTGCAGTTCTGGACCTCCCCGCGTCAGTTGCGTCACGGGATGGATTAAACCCGCGCGGCGCGCGTGTGTCTTCAAGGGAGCACGCAGTCCTGTATTCACCTTTCGCCGGAGCACCCATGCCTGGAAAAACGCTGCACACCGCTCTCTTTGTCCTCGCCGCGCTGGTATTCAGCGTGCTTCTCTCCCGCCCCCTGCTCGCGCAGCCCGACGGCGGCGGTCGGTCGCAACGCGCGCAGGAGATGCTCGATCTGATGAAGGAGCGCCTCTCGCTCAGCGACGATCAGAGCGCAAAGGTGAAGGAGATCATCGAACGCTGGCAGGAGGAACTGCGCGCCGACCGCGAGGCGCTGCGCGGCGACCGCGAGGCCATGATGGAATCCATGCGCACACGCAGCGCGGCAATGTACGATTCGATCGCGGTGCACCTCACCGAGGCGCAGAAGGAGCCCTTCGAAAAGGTGAAAGAGGAGATCCGGGAAAAGAGCCGCGAGCGTTTCCGCGAACGCCGGGGCGACAGGTAACACCTGTCATACGTACCTCACGATGCGGATCCTGGGTCTCACTTTCGAGCACGCTGTCGCAGCAACCGTCTTGGGACCGCGTTGCGCCAACGCCGCGGCGCGAACCTCGAGCATTCTCGTTGCCGTCCTGTTTCTGCTTCCTGTTGCGCTGCACGCGCAGAGCGGCGCGATCCCTTCATCCGCGGCGCAGGTGCCCGCTGAATACCGCGCCATGTACGACGAACTCGACGCACAGCTCGCGGCACTCGACAGCGCCGTGAGCGCGCGGCGCGCGGGCGCAACACATCCGGTGACCTGGGCGACGGAACTGCTGGTCGCGAACAGCAACCGCGGAGAGGCACTGCTCGCGCCGCAGACCATGACAGGCGTGACACTCACACTCGACCGGCTCAAGGACATGGGCTTTCGCGGTATTTCGATTGCCGTCGATTACCCCATCCTCGTTCCGGAGTTTCCACGCGCGGCCGAGTATCTGGACTTCTACCGCCGGGTGGCGCAGGAAGTGCGCAGCCGCGGCATGTCCCTGCATATCGGCGCGCAGACCATTTTCCCGAATCCCGCCTTCAGCAGTCTTCCCGTCGATTACAGCGGCCTCACCATAGAGAAATACACGCGCGACAAGATCCGCATGGTCAGGGATATTATCGGATCGATCGGTCCGGATTATCTCACCATCGAGAACGAACCGCAGACGATGCAGATGAACACGGGACTCCCCTTCACGGTCGAGACCGTGCTCGGAATCGTGCACACGATAACGGATTCCGTGCAGCGCGGTAACGTGAAACTGGGCGCGGGCGCGGGCACGTGGGACGATCCGGTGTTCTGCCGACGCCTCGCGCAGGAGACGTCGCTCGACTACATAGACCTGCACGTATATCCGATTCAGCGCGAGTTCGTGCTCGAACGTGTCGCCGACATCGCGGCACTCGTCGCGCGCGCGAACAAACGTCTCGTCCTCGGTGAATCCTGGCTGTACAAGGTCCGCGACAGCGAACTGGGCGGACCCGCCGCCACGGCGGCCGACGTGTTCGCGCGCGACATCTTCAGTTTCTGGAGTCCGCTCGACATACAGTTTGCGGAACTGATACACGGTCTCGCGCACTTGACGCGAATGGACTTCGCCTCGCTGTTCTGGATGCGTTTCTTCTACGGCTATGTGGAATACGACACACGCACACGCGCGCTGCCCCCCGCCGCCGCCTTCCGCACCGCCGACAGTGTCGCGGCGCGCAACATCGTGCTCAACGCATTGTCGCCCACCGGTACCGCCGTGCGGGCGATGCTGCTGCGCACCGACGCCACGCCGCCGCCGGCTCCCGGCGGAAGCGGCTTCCGGATCGAGAGTGTGCGTCCCTCCGGATCCCGCGGCGCGGCCATCCTCCGTTTCACAGCGCCGCGCGCGTGTGAGGCGAAGGTTCGGGTGTATGACGCGCTCGGGCGTCTTGTTTTTGCGCGCTCCGTCGGTGTGCCGTCGCAGGGACAGCACGAAGTATCCATCACACGCGGCACCGTTTCCCGTCTGATGCTGTATGTGACGCTCGAAAGCGCCGGGCTGGGTTCCGCAACAATTCTGCTGCCGCCGCTCTGATCCTTGGGCGGCGCCGCCGCGGCGTCAACGCGCGGGTGCGGGGGCTCCAAGCACTATCCCATATTCGCCACACACATCCTCGAAGCGCTGCTCAAACGTGCGCCGGAGAATGTGCGCCTCCTCGAGTTCCTCGAGGGCGACCGCCGTGTTGGCCATGTTCTGTTGATCGAGTGAGAGAAGGAAGAGCTGGAAGGCCGACACATAGCGGCGTACCGCGGCGAGGAACGAATCGTGCACACGCGTGACATCGGCCGTGGCGGGATGCACCGCTTCGGCCTGCAGGACAAGTTCCTTCAAACCGGGAAGAATCATGTCGCGCACGGTCTCGTAGGTCGTGGCCTCGTCCACAAAATTTCCGCCGGAGACGTTGTCGTACCGTTCCAGCGCCGCGTTCAGACTCTCGCGCAACGGCGGGAGCGTGTTGTCGGCATAGGTTTTCACCGCCTCGGCGTCCGCTCCGCCGCCGCAGCCGAGGCAGGCCGCCGCGGTCAGGACGAGCAGGGACAGCAGCATCACGTGTCGCCGCATGGTCGCACCGTCTGCAATGTGATCGGAAGCACTCATGCGCGCAAGGTGCGCAATTCCCCGGTGATTCGGAACATCCCCGCCGCCGCGGCCTCTTCCATCGTTCTGCGGAAATCCCTACATTACTGATCGCTATTGAAGCGATATTCTTCTCTTCCACTTCACGGATTACTTTCACATTTCACGAGGAACGGGATCGTCATGGCCAAGACCGTACATGTAGCAGTGACCGGCGCCGCGGGCGCCATCGGATACGCGATACTGCCGCGCATCGCATCAGGACAGGTGTTCGGACCCGACACACGCGTCGCACTGCGTCTGCTGGAACTTCCGCACGCGATGGGCGCGCTGGAAGGCGTCGCGATGGAACTCGAGGATTGCGCCTTTCCGCTGCTCGACAGCGTGGTGCTCACCGATCAGACCGAAACGGCCTTCGAGGGCGTGAACTGGGCGCTGCTCATCGGCTCGAAACCGCGCACCAAGGGCATGGAGCGCAACGACCTGATCAAGGACAACGGTCCGATCTTCGTCGGCCAGGGCAAGGCGATCGCCAGCAAGGCGGCGTCGGACGTGCGCGTGGTGGTGGTCGGCAATCCCTGCAACACCAACGCGCTTATCGCGATGGCGAACGCGCAGGGCGTCGCGAAGGAGCGCTTCAGCGCCCTCACACGTCTCGATCAGAACCGCGCCGTCGCGCAGCTCGCCAAAAAGGCCGGCGTCGACACAACGGAACTTTCGCATGTCGCGATCTGGGGCAACCACTCGGCCACCATGTATCCCGATGTCGAGAACGCGCGTATTGGCGGCAAGCCGCTTACCGACGTGATCACCGACACTGCGTGGCTGCAGGGCGACTTCATCAAGATCATTCAGCAGCGCGGCGCGGCGATCATCAATGCGCGCGGCAGCTCCTCGGCCATGTCGGCAGCCAATGCAACCATCGAACATGTGCGCGCCTCGATCACGGCGACACCCGCCGGCGAATGGGTCTCCGCGGCCGTGCCTTCCGACGGCAGCTACGGTATCGACGAGGGCTTCATCTTCTCCTTCCCCGTCCGCTACGACGGCGCGGGCAACTACGAGATCGTGCAGGGTCTGCCGCTCAGCGAGTATGCGAAAGGCAAGATTGCCGTGACATTGCAGGAACTCCGCGACGAAAAAACCGTGGTGGCCGATCTGCTCGGATAATTCCCGCGTCCATCCCGCTCACAAGAACGCCCCGTCTTGCGGGGCGTTCCTGTTTTATAGCGGTTCTGTGAAGCAGGCCTTTACTGCGTCAGCACGACACGTGTCGAATGTGCGCGGCCGCCGCCCTCCGCGGTCACGATGTAGACTCCCGACGTGGCCGTGCCCAGAGGCATGTTCAGCGTCTGAATTCCCGTCCTGCAGGATACGGTCTGTTGTGCAAGCACGCGTCCGTCGAGAGCCACGAGGCGCATGGTGACGGTGGCATCGAACGGTGCTTCGAGCACGAGTTCCACGACGCGCCGGTTGTGTATCTCGGCGTGGCGGATGCGCAAATCCAGAGGTGCTTCACGCGCGAGTGTGAGAACGCGCGAGTACTGGAACGCGCCGTCGGCGTCGATCTGCTTCAGGCGATAGTCGAGCAACCCGGCGCCGGGCGCGGTGTTGTCGAAGTACTCGTAGTCGTGCCGCGCCGTGCTTGTGCCCTGTCCCGCGCGCGCGCCGCAGACCATCCACGCTCCGGGCGCCACGCCGTTTTCCGCAGCCACGCGGCGCTCGATGTCGAAGCCAAGGCAGTTCGTTTCCGATTCCGTGGTCCAACGCAGCCGCACGCCCTCGCGCTCGGCCGTCGCGGCGAAGGACGTGAGTTCCACGGGCACCTTCTGCCCGCCGCTGTACCACAACCCGCCGCCGAACGTGGTCACCCACATCTCGGTCGAATCGAGCGGCGCGAAAAACATGCGCAGCGGATGGCGGAACGGAAAGGCCGCGAGCTGCGTGAACACGGGTGTTGCGGCGTTCCGGTTTGTCGTGTGCCAGAGCCCGTCCTGCTCGGTCATCACGTACATCGCGCCGGGTTGCGCGGGCGGAAAGGCGCAGCCCTCCACGTAGTTGTTGTCGAACACCTTGATCCATGTCGTGCCGCGGTTCACTGTTTTGTACAGGCCGCCGAGACCGTTGGGCGGACCGCCCCAGCCGCCGAACACACCGGCGTACCAGGTGGACTGTGTCGCGTCGGCGGGATCGATGGAAATGTCCTTCGTCCAGTACACCATCGATGGTCCGGATCGGTCGCTCCATGTTGCGCCACCATCGCTGCTCAGGAACACACCCGAGCTGTTGGTGAACGCAAGAGGACTGCCCGCGCGCCGGCCCGAATACGTGCAGAGCAGCGAACCGTCGCGCAGCAGATGTATCGCGAGCGGATGCCCCTGCGTCCGCGGAGGTGATGCGAGCCGCGCCCAGGTGGACGCCGCGCCGAGCTGTATGTTGCTCGACACGTAGATGCCGCCGGCGCTGCTGTGCACCACGGAGGCATAGAGACGGTTCGGATTCGCCGGATCGAGCGCGACCCACACCACGGGATGCTGGAAGTCGTGCAGCGTCTGCCAGACACTGCCGCCATTGGTCGAAAACAGCACGCGCCCCGCGCCCACGTCGATGCGTGAATCCTGCAGATACGTGCTCTGATAGAGGTCGTGTATCGACGATGTGGCCGCGTACAGGTTTCCGCTGCCCGGGTGTTTCACCACGCAATACATCGTGTTGTTGGTGTGTCCCGTGTAGTTGAACGACCAGCTCACGCCGCCGTCGGTGGAGAGCACGCCGCGAATGTCGGTGTACCCGGCGAATATTTTCTGCGGATCGGTCCACGCAAGCCACCAGACGCTTGTGTCCTCGAGTCCGTTGGAGCGGTAGGCGCGGCCTGTGGGCGTCGGCGAACCCGCCGGGTTTTCATCACGCGGATCGACATAGGCCTGCGCCCACGACTGCCCGCCGTTGCTGCTCACGTGGACGCAGCCGAGGTCGGTGAACATCAGCGTCGACGCATCACGCGGCCCCACCGCGAATCCGAGTGCGTATTCCGGATAGGACCATGCGCGGTCGCCGCCCGAACCGCACCACGCGGTGTTGATGTTCTGGTTGTTTCCCGTCAGAAATACCGGCGTCCAGACCTGTCCCCCGTTTGTGCTGCGGTACACGATGGGGGCGTTGCCGTCGCTGCCTCCGGCCAGGTACATGATGTTCGCGTCGTTCGAGGCCATGCCCGCAAAAAACGGATAATCGGCTCCGGATATCCCATTGTTCGCCGGGATCCATGTATTCTGACCCGCCTGCAGGACGTACACGTCTTCGAAGTTCGCATACTCGGCCCCTGTCACACCCGCGTACACGTCGTTGACGCCGAGCGTGACGGCGACAAACCGTGTGATGCCGTTGGAGGAACCGCCGGCGAACGACACGATGGACTGTGCCGCTGGTATGCCGCTCACCGCGGTCAGCGCGAACGTCTGTCCGCTGTTCGTCGAGAGCAGCAGTCCGGCATTTGTTCCGATCCAGATGTTCGATCCCTCGAAGTGCACGCCGCCGATATGGCAGCCGGATCCGTTGGTGTTGCTCGAAAACTTCTGCGAGAATGTCGCGCCCCCGTCGTTCGAAAAATAGAGCCGCGTATAGTCCGACAGCAGCACACGCTGCGTGGAGGCGGGGTCGGCCCAGATGCTGTACACGCCGCCGCCCGTCGGATCCGATGCGAGTGCGGACCACGTCTGTCCCGCGTCAAGACTTTTCACCGGCACGCGCAGGTCGTGCGCGGTGGTCACGGCGTAGAGCACCGCGGGATCACTCGTAAACGCCACGCGCGCGCCCGTGTTGCCTCCCTGCAGTTGTGTATGCGGGAGCATCGTCCAGGATCGACCGGCGTTGACGCTGCGGTAGGCGCCGCTCATGTCGCTGCCCACGTACTGTATGGCGGGATTGTGCGGGCTGATGCTGGGCAGGTAAAAGGCGCCTCCGCCGCCGGGTCCGGTCAGGGTCCACTGCGACGGCTGCGCATGGATTCCGACGGGAAGCAGCGCTGCAAAAAGGGCAAGAGCGTACGCGGTGCGTGCGCGGCGGAACCTCTCGTGTAGATGGGACATGGGAACTCCGATATAGGATTGACGGCGGAAAATGGGACGCCGCGGTCTCATTCGCAACTGTCCGCGGGTGCGACGGCGCATCCGCGGCGCGGGTACGTGACGCGGATCCGCGGTGGATGTCGGCGCTGCTTTCCGCCTGTGACCACGCTACGCCGCAAATCCTGACACGCGCTATCCAGTTGGGAAAAACGCAGCGGAATCGTACATTTTACGTTTCCTCCGACCAAGAATTCCGCGGCAGCGGATCACCGAAAGGACAGCAGCGCATGACATCACAGCGTGTGGAACAGTACGCCGAAGAACTCGACCAGGCCCTCGGGGCGCGGCAGCCCATCGAGCCCCTGAGCGCGCGCGGCGCCGTGCTCGACCTCGCGACGGCATACGCGGTGCAGGACGCCTTTATCGCGCGCCGCAAGTCGCGGGGTGCGCGAGTGGTCGGAAAAAAGATCGGCCTGACCTCGGCCGCCATACGCACCGCGCTCGGCGTCGACGAACCCGATTTTGGCGTGCTGCTCGACACCATGCATGTGCCGGAACACCGGCCCGTGCCCCTCTCCGCTCTCATACAGCCGAAGGTAGAAGGCGAAATTGCATTTGTGCTGGACCGGGATCTCGACGACCCGTACGTGAACGAAGCCACCGTGCTGCGCGCCACCGCCTTCGTGATGCCGGCCCTCGAGATCATCGACAGCCGCATTACCGACTGGCGCATCACACTCGGCGACACCATCGCCGATAACGCCTCGAGCGGCATGTTTGTGCTGGGCGGTACTGCGACACCGGTGGACGGACTCGACCTGCGCCACATCGGCATGAGCTTTTTTCACAACGGCGCGCTGATATCCACCGCGGCGGGCGCGGCCTGCCTCGGCAATCCGGTTGCCGCCGTCGCCTGGCTCGCCAACACGCTGCGCGGGTACGGCGGCATGCTGCGCGCAGGCGACGTCATCTTGTCGGGCGGACTCGCAGCGCCGGTGATACCCGCAGCGGGCGACTGGATCGAGATGCACATGCAGACGCTCGGCATCGTCGCGGCGCGCTTCGAGGCATGAGCACCGCGTCCGTCGGCTGCGCCATTCTGGGCAGCGGCAACATCGGCACCGATCTGATGATCAAGGTGCTGCGCAGCCGCGGGTCGCTGTCGCTGCGGGCGCTCGCGGGCATCGATCCCGCGTCCGAAGGTCTCGCGCGCGCGGAACGTCTCGGTGTCGCGACGACGCATGGTGGACTCGAGGGCCTGCTCGCCGACGCCGCGTTGTTCGATTCCATCGATATCGTGTTCGACGCAACCTCGGCGGCCGCGCATCACGCGCACGCGCGCATACTGGCCGCGCATGGCAAGACCGCCATCGATCTGACTCCCGCCGCGGTCGGTCCGCCCATCGTGCCCGCCGTGAATCTCGGCGCGCATCTCGACGCACAAAACGTAAACCTGATCACCTGCGGCGGGCAGGCGACGATTCCCATCGTGTACGCCATCTCGCGCACCGCGCCCGTGACCTATGCCGAGATGATCTCCTCGATCGCGAGCAAAAGCGCGGGTCCGGGCACACGCCAGAACATCGACGAGTTCACGCAGACCACGGCGCGCGCGCTCGAAAGCGTGGGCGGCGCCGCGCGCGGCAAGGCCATCATCATCCTGAATCCGGCCGAACCACCGCGCATCATGCGCAACACCGTGTACGCCGTTGTGCCCGATGGCGACGAGTCCGCCATCCGCTCCTCGCTCGCCGACATGGAGGCGGCCCTGCGCGCCTATGTGCCGGGCTACAGGTTTGTGGCGCCTCCCCTCTTCGAGGATCTTGAACAGGCGCCCGTCGTGTTGCCCGGCGGCGAGACGCTGCGCGGCCTCAAGGTGAGCGTGCTGCTCGAGGTGGAAGGCGCGGCGCATTACCTGCCCGCCTACGCGGGCAATCTCGACATCATGACCGCGGCCGCGCTGCGCACGGGCGAGTTGTTCGCCGGCGCGGGACGCGGCGCGGAGGGAGCGCAGCCATGACCACACAGCGGCTCATCATCAGCGACGTGACGCTGCGCGACGGCATGCATGCACTGTCGCACCGCTTCGAACTCGACGACATGCTCGCCATCGCGCGCGCGCTCGACGACGCGGGTGTCGACATCATCGAGGTGTCGCACGGCGACGGGCTGGGTGGCAACGCCCTCACCTACGGCTTTTCGAAACACACCGAGGAAGAATACATCGTGTCGGTCGCGGGCGTCCTGCAACACGCGAAGCTCGCCGCCCTGCTCCTCCCCGGCATCGGCACCATCGACGATCTCGAGCGCGCGGCGGACTGGGGCATCGGCACCGTGCGCATCGCGACGCACTGCACCGAGGCCGACATCGCCGAGCAGCATATACGGTACGCGGTGAGGCGCGGACTCGACACCGTCGGTTTCCTCATGATGTCGCACATGATTCCCCCCGCGGCACTCGCCGAGCAAGCCGCGCTGATGGAATCCTACGGCGCACACTGTGTGTACGTGGTCGATTCGGCCGGCGCCCTGCTCATGGGCGACGCGGCCGATCGTGTCGATGCGCTGCGGCAGCGCCTGTCGTGCCAGGTCGGGTATCACGCGCATCACAATCTCGGCCTCGGGGTCGCCAACTCCATCATCGCCGCCCGGCACGGCGCGACCCGCATCGATGGTTCGCTGGCGGGACTCGGCGCGGGCGCGGGCAACGCGCCGCTCGAGGTGTTCGCCGCCGTGGCCGAACGCGAGGGCTTCGAGACCGGATGCAGACTCTACGCCTTGATGGACGCCGCCGACCAACTCGTCCGCCCCATGCTCGAGCGCGCCGGACGCTCGGTGCGCATCGACGGACGCAGCCTCTCGCTCGGCTACGCGGGCGTCTATTCCTCCTTCCTCCTCCACGCGCAGCGCGCCGCCGAACGCTTCGGCCTCGACGCGCGCGACATACTCGTGGAACTCGGCCGCCGGCGCATGGTGGGCGGCCAGGAGGACATGATTCTCGACGTAGCCGTGGAACTCTCCCGAAACAAGGACGCATCATGACACTTACGCCCGATCAGATACAGGACGCCGCGCGTCGTCTGCACGACGCCGAACGCTCACGCAGCGACATCGATCCGCTCATCGCCGAATGGCCCGCGCTCGGCACGGCCGACGCCTACCGCATTCAGCGCGCGCTGGTCGCGCTCTACGATCAGCCGCTTGTCGGTCTGAAAGCCGCGCTCACCAGCGCGGCGAAACAGAAGGCCATGGGTGTCGACCAGCCGGGTTTTGGCACGCTGCTGCCCTTCATGCGCTGCGAAGACTCCATCGTGTGCAGCGAACTGATTCACCCGCGCGTCGAACCGGAAATTGCGCTCTTTTTCCACAACTTTGACTACACGCCGGGCATGACGGCGGTGGATGTCGCCTTCGCCGCGTCGGCGTTTGCCCCCGCCCTCGAGGTGATCGACAGCCGCTATCGCAAATTCAAGTTCTCCGCCGCCGACGTGTTTGCGGACAACTGTTCGTCCTCCCGGTATATCGTGTCGCCCGATCTGCAGCCGCTCCCCTTCGACGAGCTGAACCTCGCGGGTGTGGTGCTGCGCAAGAACGGCGACATCGTGCACACGGGCACACCCGGCGCGGTGCTCGGCAGCCCCTTCGCCTCGGCGGCCTTTGTGCTGAACCTCGCTGCGGAGCATGGCGTGGAACTGCCGCCGTCCTTTGTACTTCTCACCGGTGGCATCACCGAAGCAGTGCCCGTCGCGCCGGGCGATGTCGTGTCGGCCACCTTCGGCGGCATCGGCCACATCGCGCTCGCCGCGCGTTAGGCGCGTTTAACGGACGATGTGTAACGGCGCCGCGTTGATTCCGTCGCCGCTCTCCACCACCAGATAATACGCACCCGCGGGCAGCATGCCCGTGTCGAGTGATATCGTGGTGGATCCGCCCGTGCACTCAGCGGAATACAGGCTGCGGATCCGCGCGCCCTCCACCGTGAACAAGGTCACATCAACACGACGCGCTTCGGACAGGGTTACCTGAAGCGACGTAAAATCTGTTGCAGGATTCGGATGCACAGTCAGCACCGGCGCCCGCGGTGTGATCACAGGATCGAGACCGAGCGGAGTACACGGACCTTGCCGCGAGTCGATGGACCGCGCCAGGCGCCGTGACGAGACGAGGATGGTGCCGTCCTGAATAAAACGGAGCGAATCCGCGGGGTAGCCGTACTTCGTCAGGTATTGCCGCCGTACACGCACGGGGTACATCCCGGGCTCGAGTCCGCGGAAAACCGTTTCGATCCGAAACACACACATGCAACGCATCTTCTCGCGTACGGTGTCGGTCTGTGTGATTAAAAATCCCGTCTCGGTGGTATCGACCCGTACGTCGAAACGCGCGGCGCAGTTCTCGTACACATTGACATTCGCCACCACCACACTGTCGTTGAAGATCGAGATTTCGAGATATTCCTTCTCCTGCGCGGCCGCCGTGTACACCCACATCAGGCAGCAAACCAGTATCATCGCCCGCATCGTTTCCTCTCCTTGTCTACATGCGTAATACGGACTTCCGGACGGAAGCGTGCCGATCACACAATCTGTACAATTGGATACTGCGTTTCAAGAGCAAAATTCGGACCGCATCCTACAACGGACTCGAACTGCGCAACGTAATTCGTTATACAGCAAGCTCTTATCCCTCGCCATCCTTCCCAGAAGACAGCAGGTATTATCCCACAATTAAAACAAGTTTTTCCGATTCAGGTAGAACACGGCGCCCGCGACAAGGACGATGGTGAGGCCGATAATCCCGAGAAACGCGAACGGATGGTCCTGCATCGGGAGCCCGACATTCATGCCGAAGAAGCTCGATATCATGGTGGGAATGGCGAGCACGATGGTGATGGACGTGAGCAGCTTCATCACCATGTTGAGATTGTTCGAAATCACCGAGGCGAAGGTGTCCATGAGGCCGGTGAGGATGCTGCTGTAGATCTGCGTCATCTCGATGGCCTGATCGAATTCGATGGTCACGTCCTCGAGCAGTTCCTCATCCTCCTCCGTCCAATGGAACAGCCGCGAACGCGTCAAGCGCCGTATGGCGTTCTGATTCGAGCGGAGTGACGTGGTAAAATACACGAGCGTCTTTTCGAGGTTGAGGAGTTCGAAGAGTTCCGCGTTTTTGGTGGATTGATGCAGCTTGAATTCGTTTTCCTCCGTCTTGCGATTGATATGGCGGAGATAGCGGAGGTAGTAGGTGGCCGTCTTTTGCAGCAGTTGCAGCAGGAAGCGGTTCTTGTTCCGCGTGCTGAACTGCTTGATCCGGTTCATCTTGAATTCCTCGATGATCGGCGTTTTTTTCAGGCACACCGTGATGATGTGGTCCGGAAGAAAAATGACGCCGAGCGGCAGCGTTTCGATGGTGAAGTCCGTCGCCTCGCCTTCGCCCGAAAAATCCACGATGGGGATGTCGAAGATAAGCAGCATCTGTCCCTCCTCGAATTCCACGCGCGAGCGTTCTTCGGAATCGAGCGGATCCTTCAGAAAATCGAGCTCCACCTCGAGCAGTCGCGAGATCTCCTGCAGTTCCGTTTCCGTCGGCGCGAGCATGTCTATCCAGCAGCCCTTGCGGATCTGCTCGATGGGCGTGAAGCGCTCGCTTTCCGAGGAGTAGAAGAATTCGATCATCGCGTCAATTCCCGATACGACAAGGTGGGGGGATTCGAGTGCCCGGACTGCGCGGACACTCACGGGAGGAATCGTGTAATATCGATCTTCTTGGTTGAATGAACAAGGCGGGTAGATCGGTGGATCGGTGGATCGGTAGATGGTAGTTGGTAGATAGGTAGAGGGTAGATGGATCTGCGTAGATCGTGTGAGGAGACAGGAGAAAGGAGACAGGAGGAAAAACTCCCTACTCACTACTCACTACTCCCCACTCCCCACTCCCTACTCCCTTGTTTCCCATGCGGCGGGGGGCGAGTTTGGGGCATGAAGGAACGGGCGGACATGGTGATACACTTCGAGGCGGTCGGCGTGTTTCACGGCGAGCGCAGGTACCGCTACGAAACGCCACGGCAGGGAGTGCTGGCGCGGGACGCGGGGGGTGTGATCGAGTTCGCGCCGCATCGAAATTTCGAGCAGGCGCTGGAGGGACTCGAACAATTCGAGCGTCTGTGGATCGTGTATGTGTTCCACCGCAATACGGGCTGGCGCCCGAAGGTGCGTGTGCCGCGCCACCGCAGCGACAAGGTGGGCGTCTTCGCAACGCGCGCTCCGTACAGGCCGAATCCAATCGGACTTTCCTGCGTGCGTGTCGAGGGCCGCGACGGCCTGCTTCTGCGCGTCAGCGAATGCGACCTGCTCGACGGCACGCCGGTGCTCGATGTCAAACCGTACCTCCCCTACGCGGATTCCTTTCCCGACGCGGGCACGGCCTGGGTGCGCGACGCGCTCGACGAACAGTACGATCTGCGGCTCGACTCCGCGGCCGAAACGGAGATCGCATGGATCCGCGCGGAGGCCGGAATCAATCTCGCGGGATTCATCGACGTGCAGTTGCGGCATGATCCGCACAACACACGCCGCAAGCGCATCACCGCGGCCCCGGGGCTATATGGTCTCACCGATGCCACACATGCCATCGCCTACCGCACCTGGCGCATCGTGTATCACATCGACGAGCCCGCGCGCCTCGTCACAGTATTGGGTGTGCGCTCGGGCTATACCGCCGCCGAACTCGCGCCGGACGCTGACGATCCGTACGCCGACAAACAGCTCCACCGCGCCTTCATCGCCTGGCGCGGTGAGTAGTTCTCCGCTCGGTGCACGTTTGCACAGGGAGGAACGGAGGAGGGGGATTCACTATCAAAGTATCGTGCCGTTCCACCCTCTCCCGCTTCGCGGGACTCAAGGTGACACGGCACGTATACTTCCGTCTCCGAAACTACCGTCTACCATCTACTATCTACCATCTACCATTCCAACCGTCATTTGATTTTCATCGACTGCACGGTGCGCTCGAAGGCCGGCAGGAACTGGGCTTTCATCGGCGAGTGGTAGTTGACGATGGTGCGGATCACCTTGTCGTTTTTCACGACGAAGTATGCGCGGCTGTCCACACCCTTCATCGGCGCGTAGCTGAGATACGGGGCCTTCAGACCGTCGATGGTCGACGATCCCTTGCCCGTCGCACGGTAGAACTTCTCATTCTGCTCGAAGACCTTTTCGACCGACAGACCCTTCGCGGGGAAAATGTCGATGCGGATCGAACAATCCTGACGCATACCCTTCACTTCGGCCGAGAAGGTGTTCTCGCCCTTCGGACGCGGCGTGGCCACGTCGAAGTTGCTCGGGTACTGGAACTTCACCGCGAAGTTGTCGAAGGTGTCGAACTCCGACGACGGGATGCTCGGGTCGGCGGTCTCGGCCGCGCTCTTCGGTTTGGGCAAACGCACCGACGCCAGCAGCGAGTCGAACACGACCTTGTACGAATCGTACAGTTCGTTGAAGCCCGAGTACTGCACGTAGTACATCGTCGAATCCTGAATCGTCACCACGCGGGCGGTTGTGACTTTATTCTCCTTAGTGTACGCGCCGGAGTACACGATCATCATGCCGTCGAAGTCCTCGAGCTTTTTCGGCTCGACGGTCTTGACCAGGAACTGCGCGGCTGTGCGCTCTTCCTTGTACGCGTTCATGTACCCTTCGAGCGTCTGCAGCGTGTCGAGCTTTTCCCGACCGACGACGATTTCCACGCCGTCCTTTTTGTTCGAGTACGGATCGAAGAATTTCTCGGCCGCTTCCTGCGAGGAATAGACCTTGAAAATGCTGCCGTCGGCACTGACGTTCCAGCCCTGCGGATGGCTGAACGAAATGCGGTAATAGGGATCCGTGTACTGGTCCCAGGCGGCGATGCTGACGGGCTCCGCCTTCTTGCCGCAACCTGCGACAACGAGGAGCGCGAGGAGGGACAGCGCGGCGGTACGAAGAGATTTCATGATCGGGTCGGGTTGAAAGTGGATGGATGAGTCACGGGAAAACGAAAGATACGACGCGGGAGGAAAAAAAACGCGCGCGGACCGCTCCCGCGCCGCGCCACGCGGAAGCTGCGTTCAGCCGCCGCCTACTTCGATCCGTCCTTGTTCAATTTGAACTTGAAGGGAATGGTGACGGTTGCCGCGACGTTTTTCCCGTCCTTGGTGGCGGGAGTGAAGCGCCAGTTTTTCACCGCGGCGCAGGCGGCGTCGTTGAGGACTTCGGCTTCGGTCTTCAACACCGTGGTCGACTGCACGCGGCCCTTCTCGGTGATCACGGCCTGGACGTACACCGTGCCCTCCGTGCCGTCCTTCAACGCCTGCGGCGGATAGGTGGCGGGGGCCTGAATGGTGACGCGCGGCGGTGTATCGAAGTCGGGGGCGCCGGAGGCGGACTTTGACGTATCGGTTTGTGCACGCACCTGTATCGACAGACAAACGAGCAGGCACAGCACCGGAAGGACAATGGCGGTCACGCGGCGTGTGTTCATCACAGGCCTCCAGAATAAATGTGGGCGGTTTTGTGGGAGACGGAAAATAACGCGCCCCCCGGCGTGTCGCTCGGGGGGCTGCGGCGGTCGCGGTTACTTTTCGAGAACCTCGAGGCCCTTCCTCGCCTCCTTGTTCTTGGGATCGAGCAGGAGCACTTTCTTGTACTCCTTCACTGCCTCATCCTTCTTGTTGAGGTTCTGCAGTGTCTGCGCCTTCCACAAGTGGGTCTGCGCATCATCGTCCCTGAGCTGAATCGACTTGTTCAGGTTCTGCAGCGCCTTCTCGTAGGCCTTGTTGATGAGGTTGTACACGCCGATCATCTTGTATGCCTCGGCAAGTTCCATCTTGAACTTCTCAGGATCGGCCGCGCCGAGCGTCAGCACCGTCTCGTACACGGGCACCGCGTTTTTCAGCGAGTCCATCTGCGAGAGGCAGCGGCCGAGATTCAGATGACCGGGCAGGTAGTCGGGCTTCTGCACGGTAACCTGGCGCAGTGCGACACGGGCCTGTTCCCAACGACCGAGCTGCATGCACGACAGACTGTAGTTCAATATCGAACCCGTGGAATTCGGATCGAGCTTGTACCGCTTTTCGAAAGCGTCCGCTGCCAGGTCGAACTTCTTCATGCGCATGTAGCCCGCGCCGATTTCGCCGAGCACGCGGTCCTGCTTCGGGTCGCGCATGATGATGCGTTCGAGCTGCATCACGCCGAGGGAGTCGTTCTTGAGTTCGATGTACGAGCGTCCGTACTGGTACAGTTCGTCGAGCGTGAGTGAATCGAGCTTTTCAAGACGGCCCAGATACCCGATGGCCTTTTCCCAATTCTTCATGTCGTACGAGACGCGCGTCGCGCGACGCAGCGCCTTCACGTTCGAGGGATCGTTGGCGAGCACGCGTTCGGCGACGGCGAGCACCTGCTCGAACTGCCGGCTGAGATAGAGCGCCTCCATGTAGATCGGCAGCATGTCCTTGTCGTCGGGCTTGCGCTCGAGGTGCTTTTTGAACAGCCCCGCGGAACGCTCGTACTGACCCGCCGCGAAGGTGAGCTTCGCGAGGTTGAGGATCGCCGTCTGATTGGTGCTGTCCTGCGAGAGCACACGCTCGTAGGCGAGCGCCGCCTCACCGTAGCGCTTCTCCTTCATGTAGGAGCTGGCGAGCTTGTAGTTCACCTCGGCGTCGAGCGAATCGACGGCGATGATCTGCTCGTACTGCAGCGCGGCCATGGTCGGGATGTTCTGCTGCATGTAGGCATCGCCGAGTCCCTCGACCGCGCGCATGTTTTTCGGATCGTTGTCCTTCGCCCGCGTGAACACGACGACGGCCTGGCTCAGCGAATCCATGGCGAGCAGCACAAAGCCCATCTCGGTCTGCAGCGAGGGATCGTTTTTCTTGTTCTTGAGGCCCGTGCGAAGTGTCGCGTAGGCGTCGGCGTTTTTCTTCTGCAGCACCTGCACGCGGCTCATGACGATGTAGCCCTCGGGCCGTTCGTCGTTGAGATCGATCGCCTGTTTGCCCGCCGTGGCGGCCTCGTCGAGGCGCTCGAGCTGTATGAATGCCCTGCCGAGAATCGACCAGGCGTCGACACTCTTGGGATTGGTGCCGAGATATTTTTGCAGTTCAGGCACTGCTTCGGCCGCGCGACCGACGCGCACGAGATCCGAAAGCCGCTGCAGATCGACCTGCGCGATCGCGGGCAGCGCAATGCAGAACAGCCCGGCGGCAATGATCCAGCGAAGTGCTTTCATGACGTTACTCCTCACGTAGTTGAACCAATCGAACGGGTTGCCTCATGGGAACGAGACCCGCGTTCAAGAATATCTTCTGTCCCGGCGTACTCGCGATGAAGGTGCTGAACCCGGTCGGGAGCCCGACCTTCCGCGAGGAATAATACACGTACACCGGATATTGATAGGGATAGGTTCCCTGGTAAATGTTGGCCTGATGCAGGCGCACGTACGAGATGGTGCTCGTGGCCGAATCGACATGCTCGACCTGGAGCACGCGGAACGGCAGCGACGTGTCGCGCACGGTGGCAACCGACACCACTCCCAGCGCGCGCGGATTGCGCAGCACGAAGTCGAGCACGTCGCGCTGGGTCTTGCCGATATGGGAAAGTTTGGGCAGCGAATCGCCCGGGAAAAACCGCTGGGTCAGCAGCTCGAAGGTGCCAGAGTTGCGGCCCGTCGTCGCGAGAAGGATGCGCCCCCTGCCTTCCGAGTCGGGAATCTCCTTCCAGTCGCGCGCATTGCCCGCGAGGATGTTGCGTATCGACGCGTGTGAAATACGCGTGGCCGGATTGTCGCGATGCACGACAAACGCCAGGGCGTCCTGCGCCACATGCACCTGTTCGATGTCGATGTCGGCGCGCTCGACCACGGCCCGTTCCTCGTCGTTCAGGGCGCGGTCGACGCAGATGAGCCGCACGCTGTCGTTCAGCAGTTGCACGATGGCGTCGCGTGTCGATGTCGTCTGCATACGCAGCGCGGCCTGAGGATACAGGCGCGAGAACTGATCCACCTGCTCGCGCATGATTTCGGACTGCGACTCGCAGGCAAGTATCTGCAGCTTGCCGCTCGTCGGAGTCTCGTCCTTTTTCCGCTCCTCGCAGCCGGCGGCGAATACGAGCACGGCCAGCACTGCGAGCGCCGGAAGAATGCGCGGATTATTCATGGCTGCCTCGGTCCGTCTGGCGGGATTGAAAATAGGTGATGACGGCACGGTAGCCGGCGAGCAGGAACAACACCACGCCGAACATGATGCGGAATTGCGAGGGTACTCCGTCCGGCAGAAGGAAACCCGTGATGATGACCACGGCCGTGGCCGCGGTGATCACCGCGAGGGAGTAACCGAATGTCCTATGGAATCTGCTCTGTGCCATGTTGCTTCACGTATCGAGTCGCAAACACCGTGCCCGGATGGCGCCCGGCCGTATCCGCGTCCACAAGGCCGCTGCGGACGTTTCCGGGGTGTATCAACGCTGCGCTGTCCTGAATCAGGGACGCGGCCTGTCCCCTTTTTGCTCCGGGCCGGGCGCCGTCCCGACGGACGGAACGGCGCCCTTCCTCGGATACATACGCGCGATTACCTGCCCGCGTCCTTGAGACGGAAACGGAACGGAATCGCAACCCACACGTCCACCGGCTTCTTCTGCTGCAACGCGGGTGTGAACACCCACTGCATCGCGGCGTCGATGGCCGACTGATTAAAGACCTCGGAGTCCGTTTTTAGGACCACGGCCTTCTTGACCTTGCCTTCCTTCGTGACCCACACCTTCAGGTACACGGTGCCCTCGAGTTCCGCGCGGAGCGCGATGTCGGGGTACTTGGGCTGCACCTGTTTCACCGGCGTCGGCTCGTTCTCGTAGGCGACAAAGTCCTCGGGCTCGGCGTCGAGCTGCAAGTCCTTCGCGACCGATTCATCGATCTTGAGATCCTGCGTGATCTGGGTGCCGCCCGCGCCCGTGCCGTCGCCCGGTGCGGACATCGCGCCGAGTTCGGCCTGCGTGGCGATGGTCTGTTCCGGACTCACCTCGGCATCGGGCACCGGCACCGGAATACCGATGGTCGGTTTCACGGCCGGACCCGACACCGCGACGGCGGGCGCATCACTCGTCAGCGAGGGCGGAGGACCGAGCTCGCTGTACTTGAGAATGCGCACCGTCATCATGGGTTCGTCTTCGGTGGTCAGCCAGATGGTCAGCCAGTATCCGCTCACGCCGACGATGTGGAACAGCGCGGCGAGAAACAGTGCGAAGGACATGTATTTCTGGTAGTTCCTCTTCAGGTCGACACCGCCGTACGGGCCGGTGTTTATGACAAATGCGTCCTGTGCCATAACCCACACTCCTTCCTTATGCCGTCTTGGCTTTCTTGATCATTTCCTTGTCCTCCGGCAGCATCGGCGCAAGGGTGAAGCGGGTGATGTTCGCGAGGTTCAATTCATCCATGATGTCGACCATCATCGTGTACTTCCCGTCGCGGTCAACCTTGATCAGGGTGATCAGTTTGGGATTCGCGCGGATACGCTCGACGAGAAGGGCGCGCAGATTCTTGAACTCCACCTTTTTCACCTCGTCCGTTCCGGTGTTGAACCAGATGACGCCGTCAGTATCGACACGGAGGGTCAGGAGGTTGGACTCGGCGACTTCGACCTTGGTCTCCGCGTCGGGCGGAAGGTTGATCTCCATCGTCTGAGGTTTGCTGAACACGGTGGTCAGCATGAAGAACGTCAGGAGGAGGAACGCCACGTCCACCATCGGGGTCATATCCACGCGGATATTGATCCGATGTTTTTTCTTTTTACCGCCGCGTTTCGCGGCCGCTGATTCTTTTACTTCGACGTCTGCCATGGCTGTCTCCTCAGGTGCGTTCCAGATCGGTCACGAGGTTGAACCGCGTGATCTTGGTTTTCTGCAGGATGTTCATCACGTCTTCGACGGGACCATACGGGGCTTCCTTGTCACCCTTGATCACAGTGCGCAGCTTGGGATTCGCCATGCGGGCCTGGATCAGGAGGTTCGGGAGATCCTTCACATCGACCTCGGCGCTCAGCGTCTTCACGCCGGCCGGACCGAAGAGTTTTACGCGGACATTCGGCGAGTCCACACCGAGGTGGATTTTGCCGTTTTTCTCAATGGAGATGACCATGACGTCGGTCTCCGGCAGTTTGAAGGCGGAGTGCGACGAGGGCAGGATGAGCTGCACGTCGTCGGGCGCCTTGAACTGCGTAGTGAGCATAAAGAATGTCAGCAGCAGGAACGCCACGTCCACCATGGGCGTCATGTCGATCTTGATGCTGATGCGTTTTTTCTTGCGTACCATTGGGTCCTCACTTGCGCGGAGGCCGCATTATTTCTTGCCGCGGATTGCGAGGGACTGGATGATCGAGTAGCTGGCTTCATCGATCATGTACGTGAAATTGTCGACCTTCGTCGTGAAGAAGTTGTACGCGACGATGCCGGCGATGGCGGCGATAAGGCCACCCGCGGTGTTGATAAGAGCTTCGGAGATACCGATCGAGAGCTGGATCGCGTCCGGGGCGCCTGCATTCGCGAGCGCGCGGAACGAGCGGATCATACCGATGGTGGTGCCGAGCAGACCGACCATGGTTGCGATCGAGGCGATCGTCGACATGGCGACGAGGTTGCGCTCAAGAAGGGGCACTTCGAGCATCATCGCTTCGGAGATCGCACCCTGCACGTCTTCCATCACTTCCTTCTCCTCATGGAGCTTGCCGGCGAGATGGAGCATGTTGTAGCGCTCGAGTCCGGTGCGGAGCACGTTGGCGCAGGAACCGCGCTGCTTGTCGCATGCTTCGATGGCGGCGTCGATGTTGCCGGCGTTGATTTCCGTCTGGACCTTCTTCAGGAAGGCGGTGAGGGAGCCGCGGCCCTGGGCCTTGCGCAGCGAGAACACGCGTTCGAGGATAAACGCGACGACCATGATTGTGAGCGCGATAAGCGCGATGACGAGCGGACCGCCGTCCTTGATGAAATCGGGCAGCGCGAACATGAAGATCAACGTTGCGACGACAAAGGCGAAGATCAGCAGGAGCGTGATAAAGAGTGACTGTTTCATGTGTCTCTACCTCGGATGGTGAAATGGGAGTAGTTATTGAATTTCGACTTCAAAGTTTTTCAATGCGTCGTCACGGGTCTCCTCGACGTCGATGACGCGGGTCAGACTGGTGATCACGAACACGTTTTTGACGCCCTTGTCAAGGCCGCACACCTTCACCTTGCCCGCCGCTTTGGCGTACGCGGTGTGGATGCTCACGACCGCGCCAATACCCGAGCTGTTCAGGTACGTCACGTTCGAGAGATCGAGGATGAGCTTCTTGTTCCCTTGATCGAGGAAATCCTTCGCTTTCTGCTTCAGCTCGTCGGTTTCGTCCCCTCCGATGATCGATCCGCGCGGCTCGAGCACCGCAATCTGAAGATTGTTGAACGTTGTGGATTTGATTGCCATGATGTGGCTCCTCTATAGATGAGTTCGACGTTGAAACTCTGTATCGTCTTGTTCGGGGCTGTGCGGCGCGGGCTGTCGACCCGCTCCACCTGCACCACTTCAAATCTGGGGCCATAAATTCTTGCCTAAATCAGCGAAAAAACGCAGGTTTTTCCGCTTGGAAACGGTCCCATCGTGCAAAATGCAATCCCCTTTCCGGCCGTACTCCCCCATGGCGTCCAGAGCGTTGATATTACAGCGGTTATGGTGCCGTGCAAAATGCAATGGGGGCACACTCCGCGCTGCCGTCTACAATCCGTATTTTTTCCTTTTGCGCCACAGGGTGGCCGGGTCGATACCCAGGATGCGGGCTGCTTCGTCGTAATCGCGCGCGGTGGCGAGTATACGCCGAATGTGCTGCTTCTCCATCTCCTCGAGCGACAGCGGCGCCACCTGGTTCGCGTGCTCCTGGATTTCCGGCGGCAACTGCGTCAGATCGACGAGCCCGTTGACGGCGAGCAGCACCGCGCGCTCGATCACGTGTTCGAGTTCACGGACGTTCCCGCTCCACCGGTACGCGCGCAGGGCGCGCAGCGCGTCGTCCGATACACGAATGGCCTTTTCCGGACCAAAGCGGTTCAGAAAATGCTGGACCAGCAGCGGGATATCCTCGGGGCGCTCGCGCAGCGGCGGCAGTTTGATGCGCACGGCATTCAGGCGGTAGAAGAGATCCTCGCGGATGCTGCCCTCGCTCAGGGCCTGGTCGAGATTGCGGTTTGTCGCGGCGATCACACGCACATCCACGCGGCGCGTTTGATTCGTGCCCACGGGCTCGAACTCGCGGTTCTGCAGGACGCGGAGCAGTTTGACCTGCAGTGCCGTCGACAGCTCGGCGATCTCGTCGAGAAAGATTGTGCCGCCGTCCGCCGCCTCGAAGCGCCCCTCGCGGTCGCGCACCGCCCCGGTGAAGGCGCCGCGCACGTGGCCGAAGAGTTCGCTTTCGAGAAGCTGCTCGGGCAGCGCGGCACAGTTGACACGCACAAAGGGTTTGTCGGCGCGGTTGCCGCGCCGATGGATGTACGAGGCCACAAGTTCCTTGCCCGTGCCGCTCTCGCCCTCGATAAGCACACTCATCGTGCTGTCGGCGACACGCGCGGCGAGGTCGAGCTGCTCGCGCACGCCGCGGCTGCGTGTGATCAGTTCCTCGTCGTCGTTGCGCTGTTCGAGCTGTTCGCGCAGGTCGTGCACCTCCATCGCCAGCCGGTGATGCTCGAGCGTCTTCTGCGCGAAGAGCTGCAGCTCGGCGAGGTCGAACGGTTTCTGCAGGTAGTGGAACGCGCCCTTGCGCACGGCCGCGATGGCGCTGTCGATGCTGCCGTGCGCGGTCATCATCACGACGGTGGTGGTGGGCGAATGTGTCATGATCTCGTCGAGCACCTGCATGCCGTCGATGGGCGCCATCTTGAGATCGACAAACGCGAGGTCGAAACGGCGGATGCGCAGCGCCTCGACGGCGTCCTGCGGCCGCGAGAACTGCACGCAGTCGTAACCGATGGCGTCGAGACTGATGCCGATGGTCTTGAGGATATTCACCTCGTCGTCCACGACGAGCACCAGGGGCCTGTCGGCGCTCATGCTCCCTCCTCCGCGACGGGCAGCGTGAAACAGAAGGTGCTGCCCGCGCCCGGCGTGCTCTCGGCCCAGATGCGTCCGCCGTGATTGTCGACGACCTGCCGCGCGATGGTCAAGCCCAGACCGATGCTGCCGGGCGTCACATCGTCGGGATGCTTGATCTGCACAAACTTGTCGAAGATCGATTCGAGATCCTCGGCCGCAATCCCGCGGCCCTGATCCGCGACGGCCACCAGCACGTGACGCCCCTCGCGGCGGGCGGACACGCGCAGCAGCCCTCCCGCGGGCGAATAGCGCACGCCGTTGCTGAGCAGGTTGACAAACACCCAGCAGAGCTGCTGGAAATCGCCGCGCACGTCGGGCACTGTGTCGTCGATCTCCACACGAACGTCGAGACCCTTCTCGGCGACGGGGTGGCGCAACGGACGCAGCGAATCCTCGACCACACGGCGCAGCGAGACCGGAGCCGCGGCCACACTGCCGCGCGCGGACTCGAGCTTCGAGAGTGCGAGCAGCTCTTCGACCAGTTTTTTCAGGCGTTCGGTGTCGGTCTTTGCACCCTCGAGCAGGTCGGTCTGCCGCTCGTTCAAGGGGCCCAGCAGCCCCTGCTGCAGGATGTCGACGGTCATGGATATCGAGGTCAGCGGCGTGCGGAACTCGTGCGAGACCGCCGCGAGAAAATCGGACTTCATCTGCTGAATCTGTTTGAACCGCGTCACGTCCTGGAACAGGGTCACCACACCCGCCATGGCGCCCCCGCCGCCTTTCACCGCGCGGCGCACGGGACGATAGTACGAGACGTGTCCATCGTGTTCGAGCTGCACAAGGTCCTCGTGCGAGGGATCCCGCTCGGGTTCATGCGGTCCGATATGCCGCGCCCACGACTCGTCGGGCAGCACGTCGGCGAGCGGACGTGTGGTGACGTCGGTCCCCGCATCTAGCAGGGCCAGCGCGCGCGCCGCATGGTTCATGCGCAGCACCGCGCCCGCCTCGTTTGTCACGATGATCGGATCGCTGATGCTCTCGAGTATCGCCTCGCCGCGTGTCTTCTCGGAGATGATCGCGTTGATGTTGAGCTGTTCGAAGGCGCGAAGCCGCTCGGTCATTTTATTGAATTCGACGCTCAACACGCCGATCTCGTCGTTCGAGCTGACGTCGATTTTTTGATCGAGGCGTCCGCTGCCTATCGCGCGGACGGAATTGGTGAGCCGCAGCAGCGGCCGCACGACGGTGCGTGTGGTTGACAGCGCGGCGATCAGGCTCAGCGCGAGGTTGATGGCCGCGGCGCCGATGATGATAAACGCCGACTGTTTGGCGCTTTCCTCGGCTTCGCGGTTCGCGCGCACGATCGCGTTTTGGGATTGATCGAGCACGTGGAACGACAGTTCCTTGAGCCGCTCCGCCAGCGGTCGTATCACAAAGAATTGAAAGTCGCGCAGCAGAGCCATCGGGCGGTGCGCCTCGATCATCACCTGCAGCGAATCGACGGTGCCCAGATAGTCGCGGTACGTGGCAAAGAGACTGTCGAGCGTGGGCCTGTCGGTCTCGACACTCGAGCGATACGCGCGGTCGTACCACGCCAGGAAGCGGTCGCGGTTCTCGTTGAGCATCATGCGGCCCATGTCCACGTCCTGCACGAGCATCGTGAAATGCGCGCTCTCGTGAAGCTGCACCGCCTTCACCATGTTTTCGGCCGCGATGAGCGCGCCGTAGCGCGTGCGTGTCACACGCTCCATCTCGTCGCGCAGCGCCTGCACGTTCACGAGCACAAGCACTCCGGTCGCGATGCTGATGCCCACGATCACAAAAAATCCCAGGCCGATCTTGATTCGCAGACTTCTCATGACACGGCAAGGTAGCGCTTTCGCGGACCAGCGGGAAATGCCCCGCTCTCAGCGCGTCTCGCCCCCGAACAGGCAGCGCGCGTGTTTGTTGTTGTACCGCATCGCCGCCTTGCACCAGACGCCCACATCGCGCCTGCAGGCGCCCACGGCGGAGGGATCGCCGAAGGCGGCGTACTGGCAGGAAAAATCACAATGGGGCGGAATCGCCTCGGCGTTTGGAAACGGCGGACGGAGGACGCGAGGATCTTTCTCGTTGGACATCGGAGCGGTGTGTCTGATATTTTCTGTGAGTGCCCGGCCCGCGGAGTCATGACCCTGTCCCGGCGTCACGCTGCGACTGCCAGGCCTTGGCGTACTTGGTGAGAACATAGGCGGCGGACAGGCGCGAGAGCAGATAGCCGTGTGTGCCGTCCAGAAAACCGCCGCGCAGCACGTACATTTTCACAAAGATGGCCCAGGGCCGAAGGAGCAGGTCCCGCGCGCGCACGCGGCGGCCGGCCTCCACAAGCTCTTGCGCGGCGAGTGAGGTGTAACGGTTGAGTTTCTCGAAATAGTGCTCGAGATCGTCGTCGGTGAAGTGCAGCAAGTCGTTGCGCAGTGTGCCGATAGGACCGTCCACCTCGAGATGCTCGTGCACGGCCGAGCTGCTGAAGCGCGCGTGTGATTTCCGGAACAGGCGGGTCACATGGCCGGGATACCAGCCGCAGTGGCGTATCCATTTCCCGAGGAAATACGCGCGGCGCGCAACACGGAATGCGGTCTCGGGAGGTGATGTTGCGAGCACCGTGTCAATCTCGCGCGCGAGTTCGGGCAGCACGCGCTCGTCGGCGTCGAGCCACAGCACCCATTCGTGTGAGGCGTGCTGCAAAGCGGCGGACTTCATTCCCGCGTAACCCAGCCACGGGCGCACATACACGTCGGCGCCGCTCTTCCGAGCCAGTTCGGCGGTCGCGTCGGTGCTGCGGTCGTCGACAACCACTATCACTTGCGCGGCCCAGGCGACACTTTCCAGGCATGCGGCAATATTGCGCTCCTCGTCCCTCGCGATCACAATTACCGACACAGGGTTCATGCGGCCTCCGAGGATGTGGTGCGCGCGTCGGCATCAAGAGGCGGCGCGGCTGCCGCGGCGATGGCGAGCACGGTGAAAAACAGCAGCGAGAGCAGCACGTCGAATATTCCACCGGCGAGCAAATAGGCGGCAATGGCTGCGGCGCTGCCGAGCAGCACGTCGCGTGTGTGTCCGTCGCGGGTCCGCCTCCACGCCCGCACAAAACCAACGAACGCCGCGGCGTACAATGCGAGCATCGCGGCGAGGGCCATGGCGCCGCTGTCCATATAGGCCTGAATCGCGTCGTTGTGCCAGCTTCCCACACCCTTGTCGGCCAGATCGTCGAAGCGCGGGAATATGCTGCGGAAGCTGCGCGGCCCGTAGCCGGTCAGGGGTCTGTCGCCCGCCATATCCCACGCGGTGGACCATAAAACCTCGCGGCCCGACATCGCGCCCGGAGCCATCGACCGTTCCCCCGCCTGCCGCAGGAAATCAGGGCTGGCGAAATACAAGCCGGCCGCAAGCGCCACAAAGACCAGCGCCATCCACGGCGAACGCCGCAGCGAAAATCCGAGCACCGCCACACCCGCGAGGGCCATGTGTATACGGTTCTGCGTGAAGACAATGCCCGCGAACATCAGTCCGCTCGAAATCCACCACAGCGCCGGGTGCGGCAGCAGGCGTTTTGACGGTCCGACGGCGAGCAGCAGCAGCAACACCACCAGCAGGAACATACCCAGTGTGTAGTACCCCGAGGTGGTGGAGGTGATGCGCGTGGCTTCGACGAAGATGTATCTCGCGAGACCGACCAGCGCCGCGACCGCGCCTGCAGCGGTCAGGATGCGCAGAAGGAGAATGCTGCGCGCTTCCGTCCTGGATGCAAGCACCGAATACACGGCGAAGAAAAAAATCCCGAACACCGTTTCGGTGTAGAGCAGCCGCACACTCTCGTCCGGCACAACGGAAAAGACGATGCTCGCGGCACGCGTCAGGTACAGCGCGGTGAAGGGCACCACAAGCATTCGTGGCGGATACGTGACACGGCCGCGCGCCGCAAGGCCGATCCAGAGCAGCACCGACAGCGAGGCGCCCGCCTGACTCAACGCCGTGGAGAAGATGAGCGTGGCGAGGGTGGCCGCGACGCAGATCCACAGCGCCGCTTCAAGTTTCCTGTCGAGTGTCCCGAGCACCATCGCGCCGTCCGCTTAGACGAGGAACTGCAGTTCGTACAACCGCCGGTACATGCCGCCCGCGCGCTCCATCAATTCGGCATGTGATCCGCTTTCGACCACCTTCCCCGCGTCGATCACGTAGATCACATCGGCGCGCTGCACGGTGGACAGCCGGTGCGCAATCACTATCGAGGTGCGTCCCGCCATCAGGTGTTCTATCGCCTCCTGCACGAGCACCTCCGACTCGGTGTCGAGCGACGAGGTGGCCTCGTCCAGGATCAGGATCGGCGGATTTTTCAGTATCGCGCGCGCGATGGAAATGCGCTGGCGCTGACCGCCGGAGAGTTTCACGCCGCGATCGCCGATCACAGTCTCGTAGCCCTCGGCCGACTCGATGATGAACTGATGCGCGTTCGCCGCGCGCGCCGCCGCCACGACATCGTCGAGTGTCGCGTCGGGCATGCCGTAGGCGATGTTCTCGCGGATGGTGGTGTTGAAGAGAAAGGTCTCCTGCGTGACGATGCCCATCAGGCCGCGCAGGGATGAGACGGTGACGTCGCGGATGTCACGGCCGTCGATCAGGATGCGCCCGCCCGTGATGTCGTGGAAACGCGGCACCAGATCGACCAGGGTGCTCTTGCCCGCGCCGCTCGGTCCGACGACGGCGACGGTCTGACCCGCGCGTATCTCGAGTGTCACCCCTGCGAGCACTTCGTCGCCCGTGTCGTAGCGGAAACGCACGTCCTGAAATTCGATGCTCCCCGTGAAGCGCTCGATGGCGGTGGCGCCGGGCGCATCGACGATGCGCGGCGGAATGTCGAGCACGGCAAACACTCGCTGCGCGCCCGCGAGACCCTGCGACAGACTGCTGATCATCTGCCCGAAAAATTTCAGCGGTTGCATCATCTGCAGCATCGCAAAAATGTAGGCCACAAACACGCCGCTGGTCATGCCTCCCCTGCCCTTCAGAATCGATTCGCCCAGGAACCACAGTATGATCACCACGACCAGCACGCTGATGGTCTCGGTGATGGGCGAGGTCAGTTCGCTGCGGCGCAGTATGCCCACGTAGGTGCGGTAGTAATTCTGATTGTGCACGCGGAAGCGTTCGGTTTCGAGCTTCTCGGTGCGGAAGGCCTTGATGATGCGCATGCTCGTGAGCGCCTCGTCGAGAGCGGCGGTGATGTCGGCCATGGCCGTCTGTAGACGCCCGCTTTCACGGCGCAGTTTCTCCGCGATTTTTGCGAGGATGAATCCCGTCACGGGCAGCATCACGAGCACGAGCAGCGTGAGCTTCCAGTCGATGACAAACAGAATGATCGTGTAGGTGATGATCTGCGGCGGATCGCGGAACACGCTGTTCACGACGGCGATGGCCGAGTCGTTCACCATCTTCACATCGTTGACGATGCGCGACACGAGCACGCCCTTGCGCTCCTCCGAAAAATAGCTGAGCGACAGCTTCGTCAGATGTTCGAAGAGCTGCTGCCGCAGGTCGCGCACGATGCCGTGCTCGGCCGGCCCCATGAACCAGGTCTGCAGATAATGGAAGATGTTCTTGAGCACGAAACTCAGAACGATAAGACCGCACAGATATTTCAGGGCCGTGACCGGATCGCTCGAAGCCAGCAGATTGCTCAGGCCAGTCAGCGCCCATTCACGGAAGGTGTCGAGCGACAGCGCGGGCATGGGACGCACCACGGGCGCCGAGCGGTCGAAGAGCACATTGATGAAGGGGATGATCAGCACCACCGTCGCCATGTTGAACACGACGAAGAGGAACATCGAGAGCGAGGCAAGCGAAAGGTTGCGCTTGTACGGCTTCAGATAGCGGACGATGCGGACGACGTTTTTCACGCCTGCTCCTCCGCGCGCGCCGCGTGGACACGGCGTTCGGCGAGCCCGTGTTCACATACGGCGCGCGCCTCTGCGCGCACGCGGGCGAAACGCGCGATCGACTGTTCCGACATCACGCCGCGCGGATGCCAGAGGTGGTATTGGATCGCGCGATGGCGCACCACACGCGGTGCGACACCCGCGAGGCCGAGTCGGTACTCGACGTCGGAGTCCTCGCCGCAGCCGGGTCCGGCATACTCTTCGTCGAAGCCGTTGATGGACTCGAGATCTTCTTTCCAGAGCGAGAAATTGCTGCCGAGCATGCCGCGCGCACCGCGATGCGCGAGCCGCGCGAGCAGAGGCAGGCGCAGGCCGTCTTCGAGACGCAACGCGCGGCCGCGGACTCCCTCCCACAGTGCCGCCGGTCCGATGCGCTGATACGCGCCGCTGCGTATTGTGTCGAGGGTGATACGCGCTGTCCACGAGGGACTCAGTTCCACGCGCCGTCCGCAGACGACGGTGCGGTGTGCGCTCGCGGCGGCATGATCCTCGAAAAAGCGGCGGTGCGGCACGCAGTCGCCGTCGATGAACACGAGATAGTCGCGCGCCGCCGCACGCACGGCGTCGTTGAGGATGCGATTTTTGCGCCAGCCCAGATCGTCGTGGCGTACGTGGGTGATGTCGAGCATATATTGATTGCGGGCGTCGTATACTGTTTCCGCAATTGCGGGTCCGGATCCATCGTCCGCGATGACGATCTGCGCGGGCTTCAGGGTCTGCAACGCGCAGGCGGCGAGCACGAGACGCAGAGCGTCGGGCCTGTTGTACACCGCGACGATCAGCGACAGCGACTGCGCCGTCTTTTCCCCGCGTCCGCCGCTCACGGATACGCCGCTATGGTGTGTTGAAGAAACATCCTTCCAATCTAGCGGATTTGTGCGGCGCGGCAAAACGGCGCCGCGTCACAGTTCGATCGTCTCTCCGTACTCGAGTACGCGGGCGTCGATGCCCTCCTCCTTCGCGCGCGAGGCGAAGAGATGCGGATCGGCGCTGATCACCGGGAAGGTGTTGTAGTGCATCGGTATGGCCAGGCGCGGACGCACGAACTCGGCCGCAACAAGCGCGTCGTCGATGCCCATCGTGAAGTTGTCGCCGATCGGCAGCAGCATCACGTCCACTGCGTCGCGCTTGCCGATGAGCTGCATGTCGAGAAAAAGACCTGTGTCTCCGGTATGATACACCGTGCGTCCGCCGATGCTGAGCACCACACCCGCGGGTTCGCCCATGTAGCGGCCGTCCGGCGCTCCCGAACCGTGATGCGCGATGGTGAATTTGACCCGGCCGAAGGGGAAGGTATACGCGCCGCCGATGTGCATGTTGTGCGCGCTGCACCCCTCCTCCGCCGCAAAATTCGCCAGCTCGTTCACCGCGATCACCGTCGCTCCGTCGCGTTTGGCGATGGCGAAGCCGTCACCGATGTGATCGCCGTGCCCGTGTGTCAGCACAATAAAATCGGCTCTCACATCCTCGGCGCGCACGGGACAGGTCGGATTGCCGGTGAAGAACGGATCGATCAGCACGGTGTATTTCCCGTCGGAAAGCGCGAAGGACGAATGGCTGAAATAGCGCAGGGTGGGCATACGATCTCCTGAATTGTATGAGGTGAAAATTTCGTCCATACGCGGCAGAGTTACAAACTGCCACGCGGCATACCGCCGTATATCACACAGGATATTTGCGCGAAAAATCGCACTATTTACCAGGACTGGAGGAAATATCCTGAGCACGCGCAACACGACAACGCCGTATTACCCCGTCAGCAGACGATCCCGCGCCCGTTTCGGGAATTATTTCACGACTTACTTTGTTTTTCACGACGGTTTCTGCTACATTTGTACGATGGATTGAACACGATCTATCCGATACGTCCCACCTCATTCAACAACCTCAAGGACATCCATGTCGACCTTTGTCAATGACTTCATGGCCGAAGTCAGAGCGAAAAACCCGAACGAAGCGGAATTCCACCAGGCAGTTCAGGAAGTCGTCGAATCCTTGGTCCCCGTATTGGACCAGCACCCCGAGTACCGCAAAGCGAAGATCATCGATCGAATGGTCGAGCCCGAGCGTCAGATCATGTTTCGAGTGCCCTGGGTGGCCGACAACGGCGAAGTACGCGTCAATCGCGGCTACCGCATCGAATTCAACAGCGCCATCGGTCCGTACAAAGGCGGTCTGCGTTTCCACCCGAGTGTTACGCTCAGCATTCTGAAATTCCTCGGCTTCGAGCAGATCTTCAAGAACAGTCTCACGACGCTTCCTATGGGCGGCGGCAAGGGCGGTTCGGATTTTGATCCGAAGTTCAAATCGAAAAATGAAATCATGCGTTTCTGTCAGAGCTTCATGACCGAGCTCTACCGTCACATCGGCGCAAACACCGACGTGCCCGCGGGCGACATCGGTGTGGGCGGCCAGGAAATCGGCTTCATGTTCGGGCAGTACAAGCGCATCCGCAACGTGTACGAAGGCGTGTTGACCGGCAAGGGCATCACGTGGGGCGGCAGCCTCATCCGTCCGGAAGCGACCGGTTTCGGCGTTGTGTACTTCGCCGACGAAATGCTGAAGTCGCAGGGCAAGTCGTTCGAAGGCAAAACGGTCGCGGTCTCCGGTTTCGGCAACGTGGCCTGGGGCGCGGCGATCAAGGCCGGCGAACTCGGCGCGAAGGTCGTGACCCTCTCCGGTCCCGACGGCTACATCTTCGATCCCGACGGAGTGAAGGGCGAGAAGATCGACTACATGCTCGAACTGCGCGCGTCAAATCAGGACATCGTGCAGCCGTACGCCGAGCGTTTCGGTGTGGAATTTGTCGCCGGCAAGCGTCCGTGGGAAGTGAAATGCGACATCGCACTCCCCTGCGCCACGCAGAACGAACTCGATGAGAACGATGCCAGGACGCTTCTTGCAAACGGCTGCTACTGCGTGTGTGAAGGCGCGAACATGCCCACCACACCCGACGGCGCGAAGGTGTTCCTGGATGCCGGCATTCTGTACGGTCCGGCGAAGGCGGCAAACGCGGGCGGTGTTGCGACCTCGGGTCTCGAGATGACGCAGAACTCCATCCGCATGACCTGGTCGGCGGAAGAAGTGGACCGTCACCTGCACCAGATCATGATCAACATCCACAAGGCCTGCATCGACGCAGCAGCGCGATACGGCACGCCGGGCAACTACGTGAACGGCGCGAACATCGCGGGCTTCGTGAAGGTTGCCGACGCCATGATGGCGCAGGGCATCGTGTAAGCCGCGAACCATTCGTGTTGGATACCGCATCGGCCGGTCCGGAATTTCCGGACCGGCCGATCTTCATTTGGGCCTCTCCCCCGCCTTCCCGCGCGCTCAGCGGCGCGTGATCCAGATCTCGACCCGTCTGTTGCGGTCGCGGCCGCCCGCCGCGTCGTCCCGCGCCACAGCGCGCAACGTTCCGTATCCCTCGGCGGCTGCGGCGTCCACGCCGAGTTCCTTCAGACGGCCCGCGGCTTTCCGGGCAAGCGTCTCCGAGGCGAGCTTTTCCGTCTCCGCCGCGCTCATCGCGTCGGAGAATCCGAAGAGCAGAATCGATTCACCGGGATGCGACCGGACGTAGGCCGCAAGGCGCTCGATGTCGCCGCGCGCCAGCGCGTCGAAATCCGACGCGCCGGGACGCAGGCGCAGATCGGCTCCAAGCCGCCGCGCGCCACGTGTCGCATCCGCGAAGGCGCCCTTCACGGCGCGGCCGTTGTCCGGCACTTCGCGCAGACGCAGATCGATGAAACCTCTCGCCGCGGCCAGTTCCTGCACCGCGTCACCCGCGAGGAAACGCTGGAACCGATCGGCGGTCTCGGAACGCGCACCCGTATGCCTGTACGCGCTGAGCGAGGCGGCGAGCGGATAGAGTCCGAGCCGCACACGTGCCGGATCGGGAGCGACCGGCTCCAAACCAAAGCCGCCGACGGCGAGGATCCTGGCGCGCGCGGCATCCTTGATACGGACGATACCGATGGCTCCCGGCTGCGCAAGCACCGCATCGAGCACCGCGGCGTCGCCATTCACACGTGTGCCCGCGGCATCACCCCACTCGGGGAACAGCGCCGCGATGGCCTGGCCGGTGAATGTGCCGCGCTCCGGCAGATAGAGTGTCACAGGGCCGCGCTTCGCGCGGAGATCTGACCAGTCCCGCACATCGCCCTTTGCGATGGCGGTTAATTGTCCGGCGTCGATGGCGTCGATCTTCTGTGCGGGATGCACCACAACGGCAAGGGCATCGAGTCCGAGTACGGTCTGGTAGTCGAACAGTTCCGGCGTGGCCGCGACCAGCCGCGCGTCGCCGGACGAGAGTCCGCCCGCAAACAGGAAGTCGATATCGGATCCGTTTGTCTGATAAAATGCATCGTCCGCCAGCGCGAGCACATCGACGGCAAACACCGAGTCGGCCGCGCCCGCGCCTTCCAGATGCAGCGAGCCGTCGTCGTTTGTCGCCGACCGCGGGGCAGGCACTCCGCGTTCCGTCAGCCACGCGCGGGCGATGGCTTCCGCGAGGTCGCGCTGATCGGCGGTGGCGCCGAGGCGCACGACCTGTCTCGAATCCATCAACACATCGCGTTCGCCGTACAAGAAAAATCCGATGACGGCCACGGTCACCAGCGTGATGGCGATCTTGATACCGCGCTGCCAGTTCCGCGAGTCGAAGGGGCTGGGCGGAAGCGGCGTGTCGTCGGCAAGCAGCGTCTGGCGCTCGCGTCGCTGTTCGTCGTTCGGCGCCTCGCTGCGCGCCTTCCTGCGTCGCGGCTCTTCGACCTTCGCAGCCGCTTCTTCCGCCTGCATCGCGTGCAGTTCGGCCGGAGCAAAGGGCGCCGTGGTCGCGGGCAGTCCGGGTACAATCGCGGTGGACCGCTGTATCTGGTCGAGCAGCGCCTGCATGCCGGCATCCGTCCCTGACGGTGGCGGCGGACCCGGAGGTTCGTGACCATGTCCGTTTGTATGGACGGGCACCTCGACCGGCGCGAGTGTGGCGAGTTTCACATCGAGTTCGCGCTGCACCTCGCCGCGGAGCTGCGCCTCCAATTCCTCGCGCAGCCGCGCCGTGTCGCGCTGCATGGAGGCGACCAGATCCTCGGGCAGCGCGCCTGTTGCGAGAGGCGAGGCCGAGCGGACCTCCTCGAGTTTCGCGCGGCGCAGGGATTCGTCGCGCAGCCGGGCCTCGAGTTCCTCGCGAATGCGCTGTTCGGTCTCCGCGATAGCCGCCCGCAATTCCTCCTCCCGCCGCGCACGTTCGGTCTCCTCCCGCGCAAGACGTTCGGTTTCGCGCGCCAGGCGTTCCGCCTCGGCCTTGGCCCGCCGGGCCTCCTGCGCAAGACGTTCCTTCTCCGCCGCTTCACGCGCGACGAGTTCCGCATGTTCCTTCTCGCGCTGCTGTGCCTCGCGCAGGGCCCGCTCCTCGGTCTCGTTGCGCACGCGGCTCAGTTCCGCCGAGAAGCGCTGTTCCAGTTCCGACCGGATCGATTGCTCGATCTCCTCGCGGAGACGTCGCGCCTGCTCCTCGCCCGCGCGGCGTTCCTCGTCCTCGCGTTGCCGCCTTTCGGCCTCCTCGCGGACGCGCCGTTCACGCTCCTCCGCGTCACGTTTTTCCAATTCCGCGCGCAGCCGGCGTTCCGTCTCCTCCCGCGCAATTCTCTCGGCCTCCTCACGCGCGCGGCGTTCAATTTCCTCGCGCATGAGCCGCTCGGCTTCCTCTCTTGCCTTCTTCTCGGCCTCTTCGCGCACACGTTTCTCGGCTTCCTCACGCGCCCACCGCTCGGCCTCTTCGCGCGCCTTGCGCTCGGCTTCTTCATGCGCCTTGCGTTCGGCTTCTTCACGCGCCTTGCGTTCGGTTTCTTCGCGTGCCGCGCGTTCGGTTTCTTCGCGCGCCTTGCGCTCGGCTTCTTCACGCGCTTTGCGTTCGGCCTCTTCACGCGCTTTGCGTTCGGCCTCGTCGCGGAGCAGGCGTTCCGTCTCCTCGTGCAGACGTTTTTCCATTTCCACCCGCGCGCGCGCCTCCGCTTCCTCGCGGAGTTTCTTCTCCATCTCTTCACGAATACGACGTTCCGTCTCTTCACGCAGGCGCCTGTCGGCTTCCTCGCGAACGTGCATGGACTCGGCCTCCCGTGCGCGTCGTTCCGCCTCCGCCTTTTCCAGGCGCGCCAGTTCCTCGCGCGCCCGGCGCATGGCCGACTGGGCCTCGTTGCGTTCTTCCGCTTCCCTTGCCGTGCGTGCCGCTTCTTCCTGCACACGCGTCTCCGCGGCCTCACGCTCCGCACGCTCGGCGTCCTCACGTGCCCGCCGTTCAGCACGTTCCCGCTCTTGACGCTCGGCGTCTTCGCGCGCTTGTCGTTCCGCTTCTTCGCGCGCTTGTCGTTCGGCCTCTTCGCGCGCCTGTCGTTCCGCTTCTTCGCGCGCCTGGCGTTCCGCTTCTTCGCGCGCTAGTCGTTCCGCTTCTTCACGCGCCTTGCGATCCGCTTCTTCGCGCGCCTGGCGTTCCGCTTCTTCACGCGCTTGACGTTCCGCTTCTTCACGCGCTTGACGTTCCGCTTCTTCGCGCGCCTGGCGTTCCGCATCTTCGCGCGCCTGGCGTTCCGCATCTTCGCGCGCCCGTCGTTCGGCCTCTTCGCGCGCTTGTCGTTCACCCTCTTCGCGCGCCTGTCGTTCCGCTTCTTCGCGCGCCCGTTGTTCCGCTTCTTCACGCGCCCGTCGTTCCGCTTCTTCGCGGGCCTGGCGTTCCGCTTCTTCACGTGCGTGACGTTCCGCTTCTTCGCGGGCCTGTCGTTCCGCTTCTTCGCGGGCCTGTCGTTCCGCTTCTTCGCGGGCTTTGCGTTCGGCCTCGTCGCGCAGGCGCTGCTGTTCTTCCGCGAGGTGTTTGCGTTCCGCCTCGGCGCGTGCGCGCTGTTCCGCGAGTTCCTGCGAAAGACGCTCCGCTTCCTGCAGTTGCGTTTCGGCGGCGCTGCGAATGCGCGAGAGTTCCTCCTGCAGCTTCGAGTCGAGTTCCTTCTTCAACTGCTCTTCAAACGCGCGGCGCTGCTGCCGTTCCGATTCCTCCCGTGCCTTGCGTTCGGCCTCCTCGCGTGCCCGCCGTTCCTTCTCCTCGCGCGCGCGGCGTTCGGCCTCCTCGCGCAGGGCGCGTTCCGTTTCCTGGCGGACCTTCTTCTCGGTCTCCTCGCGTATCGCGCGTTCAGTCGCTTCGCGGAGCTTGCGCTCGGCCTCCTCGCGCGCCTTCTGTTCCTGCTCGCTCCGGGCGGCTTCCTCGCGCGCGCGCTGTTCCTTCTCGGCGGCGACGTCCGCCGCGGCCCCTGGAACGTAGTCCGCCAGCGTCTTCTGCGGCTTTGACTTCGCGGCCTTTTTCTCGCCCGCCTCGCGTATGCGCCTGTCGACATCCTCCTTCGACTTGCGCTGCAATTCGGTCTGTTTCTTGATTTCCTCCGCGCGACGGGCCTTGGCTTCCTCGGCCTCCTTCTCCTTCCGCGCCTTCTCCGCGCGCGCGGCACGTAGTTCCTCCGGACTCAGTGGCGTGAACGACAACGCCCACTTCTCGAGTTCCGCCGCGGTGGGACGCTTGTCGGGATTACGTTGCAGACACGACTGCACAATCTCGATAAACTCATCCGAAAAGCTCAGATCGAGGTACTTCCGCGGCTCCTGCTCCTCGAGAATCGGTTTGCCGCCCTGTCCGTCGAAAGGCACCTTGCCCATCGCCATCTCCACCAGCACCACACCGACGGAGAAAATGTCGTCGGGCGGATTCGCGGAACGCGAGATGAATCTCTCGGGTGAGGCGTATGCGATGTGGAATATCTTGTTCGGACCCACTTCATGCGACAGCGTGTTGTGCAGGATACGGCTGATGCCAAAATCGCCGAGAAGGAACACGCCCCCCTCTCCGAGAAAAATATTTTCGGGCGCAATATCCTGATGCACGAAGTTGTTTTTGTGCAGGACTGCGAGTCCCGAGGCGATCTGTGCAAGGAAGGGTACGATCTGTTTTTCACCCACGCGGCCGCCCGCGGGCGACCGCTGGAGCTGGCCTCGCAGCGAACCTTTTTCCATATAGGGAAGAACCAGATACGGAACACTGCCGGAGGCGGCAAAACTCGCGGGCATGAGCAGATTCGTGTGCTTCAGCGACATCGAGAGAAATTCGTTTGTCAGAAGCTGCACGATGACCGGATCGAGTTCCTTGTCTGATTCGAAGAGCTTCAGCGCAAACACCGCATTGCTCTTTTTCGCGTCCTCCACGCGCCAGACTTGCGTGCGATTCCCTCCCGGGATCCTCTCGAGGAGCCGGAAACGATTCGCGAACAATGATCCCGCCTTGATATCCATGAGTTCTCAGCTATTCACCGTGTTCATATCCTGATTGAAGATAGTGCCCGCGCAAGGTCCGGACAGGCCCAAATCACAGTCTCGTTGCAAATCCTTCAAAATCTGCTCCAACAAACTTCGCACCGTTTCCCGAGGCGGTGCACATACTTCGTCCGCCTCTCACGCGGAGGGCCGGGACTCCGACAATAGCGGCGGGACAGGACGTGTTTCGACCATGCGGCGTACGTCGTCGGACGCCTCGGTTTCGTGTTTCTGCAGCGCAAGCAGCACACGTTCAGTTTCTTCACGGAACACCAGCGCCACCGCCTCCGCCACGCGGCGTTCAAGTTCGGACATTACACGCAGCGATTCGGCATCGCGGGCCGCGCGTTCCTGTCTCGCGCGCAGCAGGATGTCGGTTTTTTCCCGCAGCCACTGCTCTTCCCGCTCGCGCAGGCGCTGTTCATACTCCTCGCGTGCCTTCGCGCGTTCCTCGGTCCGCGCGCGCTCCTGCAAAACCGGCAGCAGCGACTGTTCGAGTTCCTCGCGCAGCGTCCGTTCCGCCTCGGCCCGGGCACGATGTTCCGCGTCCTCGCGCACGCGTGCGAGTTCGCGTTCACGCTCGAGTTTTTCCTCGGATTCCCTGGCGCGCCGTTCGGCTTGGACCCGTGCGGCATGTTCCTCGTCCAGCCGTCGACGTCGTTCGGCCTCCTCGCGCGCCCATTTCTCGGCCTCGGCCCGCGCGCGTTCCTCCTCCTGCACACGCGCCTGCTTTACGGCGGCCTCGCGCTCGGCGCGGATCTTCTCCTCGTTCCGCCGGCGTTCGGTCTCCGCATGCGCCTGTCGTTCCGCTTCCTCGCGCGCGAGTCGTTCGGCCTCGGCGCGGCGCTGCTTTTCGGCCTCGGCGCGCGCAACCCGGTCCGCCTCTTCCCGCGTGTGTTTTGCCGACAGTTCGCGCGCCTTTCGTTCGGCCTCCGCGCGGCGAACCTTCTCGGACTCCTCCCGCGCGCGCCGCTCCGCCTCGAGCGCGGCATTGCGCACGGACGCATCCCGCGCCTGCCGCTGCTGTTCGCTGCGCATGCGCCGCTCGTTCGCCTCGCGCGCGCGCATCTCATTCTCCGCGCGTTCCGCCCGCGCCATCGCCTCGCGCGCGCTGCGCTCCGCCTCCCCGACGCGCTTTTCCACATGTGTGTGCACTTCGCTCAGAACCGCCTGAAGCCGGTCGTTGAACTCCGATTTGAGCTGCAGCTCGAGATCCTGGCGCAGGCGCAGTTCCGCCTCCTCTCGCGCCTTGCGGACGGAATCGATCACGGACTTCCTGTCGTCGGCCTCCCGCGCGAGACGCGCCGCCTCTTCCTGTTCCACTCGCGCGCTTGCGTTTTCACGGGTGCCATGTTCCATCGCAGGCGTATGGTTTTCGCGTGCCGTCTGCGCCGCGCCGGTCGCTACCGCTTCCGACGCCGCCACGGAGGTCGTGCGCGGCTTCTGCGCCTGTTCCGCCTGCCTGCCCGCGCGCGCGCGTGTGTGTTCGGATCCGTGCACCGCACCGTGGGACTTCGTCTGAAGCGCGCGCATACGTTGCGGATACTCCTCCGCCCAGCGTTCGAGGTCGGCCGCGACGGGGCGGCTCTCGGGACGCAGGCTGAGGCAGGACTCCACAATTCCGATAAGATCATCCGAATATTCGCCGGGCACGGAGGGCGCCGTCTCGTCCTCGAGCAGTGCCGCGCCGCCGTCGTCGCCCCAAGGCGGCCGTCCCGTGCACATTTCATAGATGATGGCCCCTATCGAGAAGATGTCGTCGGCGGAGGTGGCCGACGTGGCGACAAAGCGCTCGGGCGAGGCGTAGGCCGGATGGAAGATGCGGTTCGGACCCAGGTCGTGTCCCAACATGTTGTGCAGGATGCGGCTGATCCCGAAATCCGTCAATACCAGGTGTCCGCTGTCAGTAAACAGGATGTTCTCGGGCGCGATATCCTGATGCACAAAGGAATTTTTATGCAGAAACGAGACGGCCGCCGCCATCTGGCCCAGCACACGCACGAGCTGATCTTCGCCGATACGTTTGTGTGCAGTCCGGGTGCGGAGATACGCCCGCAGTGATCCACGCGACATGTACGGCATGCGCAGATAGGGCATATCGTTGTGCATCGCAGCCCCCTGGGGCATGAGCACGTTCGGATGTTTGATGGTCATCGAGAGGAATTCCGTCGCGAGCAACTGCAGCACGACGGGATCGAGTTCTTTCCCGGGTTCAAAAAACTTCAACGCGACACAGGCATCCCCCTCCTTCGCTTGCCACACCTCGGCCATTCTGCCACCATGCTGGCGCTCAAGAAGTGTAAACAATTCTGATATTATGAGGCCTTGTTGAAGCATTCGACGCGGAACTGCCCGTCTCCGTTGTTGCAAAATGTGAACCCAAACCACCACCGTTTGCTTCAATTCCCGTACCAAAGATTACGTCGTATAGAAGAACACACAATTCTGTAATATTCGGACATGAAATGCGTCTTATTTTCTTTGAGCTTATACGGCCGATTTTTTCGCAAGGTATTTCAAGCCGAAACGATCGTGAACAGGCGCCGGACCTGTGCCGCTGAATATTTTTCACCCTTTGTGCTGATTTCGGCGGTTCGCGCCGCCCGCGTCGAATCAGGGTAAACGGCGGCGATGGACAGGGAGCCGGAGTGAGGAAGTATAATTGAGGTGATTCACCGTTCTCCCGCCTTGTTTTTCAGCCCCCCTGTGTATAGCTTTCAGCTTCGAAACACGTGAATGCAACCTCCGTTTTTCTCTCCGATATCAGTTCCTTGATTCCAGAACCAACGACACCCCTCCGGCGCCGTGCCGCCGCCCTTTTGCCCGTCCTGCTGCTGCTTGCAGCGGTGACGTTGCACGCACAACAGGGACGTCCCTCGGGCCTGCGCAAGGCCCTCGACGACGACGAATCCCATTTCACCAACGTGGGCAATCTGCGCCTGACTCTGTCGAACTTCGGCACACTGGGACACGGTTTTAACCGCTGGCCGCAGCAGCCGAACTGCGAATACCCGGCCGGATCGGGTATCGAGCACATTTTCGAGGGCGGTTTCTGGATCGGCGCCTTCAAGGCGGGACGCGGACCCTTCGTCAGCACGGGCGCGGTGGACGTGAGTTCGGTGCGCGACATTGCCGCGGGATTCGAATTCACCAACGCACCCGGGGCAAGGATGGAGGAACGATCCACCCTGCCCGATTCACGCTATTACAGCACGACGGCTGTGAGCCATCAGGATCTTGTGGCGGTCTTCACCGATTCGAATACCGTGGTGCCCGGCACAAGCACCCCCATACCCGATCACGACAATCCTCTCGGTGTGGAAGTGCGGCTCGAGGCCTATGCGTGGAATTTCTCATTCGCGGAGAATTTTGTCCTTCTGCGCTACATCGTGCGCAACACCGGGACCACACAGCTTGACAGCGTGTACACGGGCATCTGGCTCGACATGGTCGTGCGGAACACCAACATCAGTCCTCCGCGCGGCAGCGCGTACTTTGCGCGCGGCGGCAACGGCTACATCGATTCGGCGCGCCTCGCGTACGAGTTCGACGTCGACGGCGATCCTGGTTTCACCGATTCGTATATCGGCCTGTCGCTGCTGGGCAGCACGCCGCTGCAAACCCTCCCCGGCGGCTCGCCGGGCAGCAACGGCATCTTCAACACCTGGCAGTTCCGCAACACCACCGATCCGCTCTACTTCTCGCCCGCGACCGATCGTGAGCGCTATGAAAAACTGAGTGTGCCGCTGCCGGCGTCGGAATTGCCCGGACTCAAGTCGCCCTCGAACCGCTCGGTGCTTCTCTCCACCGGACCCTTCCGTTCGCTGGCTCCGGGCGAATCGACCGAGATTGTGTACGCGGTGATCTGCGCGAAGAAATACGGCGCCGAGGCAACCGCGCTCGACACCGACAACGCGCGGGTGAATCTCATGCGTGCATGGACCTTTGCGCAGCAGGCCTACGACGGCGAGGACAAGAACCGGAACAACACGCTTGATCCGGGCGAGGACCTCGACGGCGACGGCCGCCTGACACGGTTTGTGCTCCCTGCCCCGCCGACAGCCCCGCACGTGCGTGTTGTTCCCGGCGACCGCAGCGTCACCGTGTATTGGGACCGCGACGCCGAGTCCTCGGTCGACCCGATTTCGGGGAAACGTGATTTCGAGGGCTACCGCATCTACCGCTCGAACGCCGGAGCGGATCTTGCCGCGGGAGGAGCATTAAGCGATAAGCTGGTCCTGATCGGAGAATTCGACACGCCCGGCAACACCGTCTTCTACAACACCGGTTTCGGCGCCGTACGTCTGCCCGCGCCGATACGTTTCGACGGTGATCCGCGCGAGTACTGGTATCGATTCCACATTCCCAATCAACTCAACGGCTGGCAGTACCTCTATTCGGTCACGGCCTTCGACGGCGGCGATCCCGCAAACAACGTCGAGAGTCTCGAGAGCAGCCGCCTGCAGAACGCGCGGCGCATTTTCCCCGGCACCACGCCGGCCGACGCCGCAGGCCGCGAACCGCGCGTGTATCCGAATCCCTATTACGCCAATGCCGTGTGGGACGGCGGCGGCGAGCGGCAGCGGAAAATCTACTTTGCCAATCTCCCCGCGCGCGCCGAGATACGCGTGTACACGCTCGCGGGCGATCTGGTGCGCACGCTGTCGCACGATGCGGCAACGTATACCGGATCGGACGTGCAGTGGTTCTCGCGCTACGCCGACGGCACACAGATTCTGGCCGGCGGCGAACACGCGTGGGATCTTGTGACCGACAACGATCAGGCCGTCGCAACGGGCCTCTACCTCTTCACCGTCAAAAATCTCGACACGGGCGACATCACCCGCGGAAAATTCGCAATCATCAAATAATCCTCACGACAACGACACAGGAAACTCCATGAAACTTCGCGCCGGTCTTCTTCTCGCCGCGGTCCTGTGCTTCGCAGGTACGTTCACCACCTCTGCGCAGCTCCGTTCCGACACACTCACCATCAAACAGTTGCAGTACGTTCCCGACGATTCGCTCAATGCGGGCAAACAGAATTCGTTGTACGTCGGCGACACCGTCACCGTGACCGGCATCGTGATCGCCGCGCCGCGCATCAGCCCGGGCGGTCCGCTGCTTTTTGCTCTCGGCAACGCCAACACGATGTATATCGTCGATGAGAACGGCGGCGCATGGAGCGGCCTCAACGTGCGCGCGTCCGACTCCGTCGCCTCCGCAAGCACGCTGCTCACGGCCGTCGACACGGGCTTCGTGGTGCGCATCACGGGTGTTGTGACACAGTATTTCTCGACCACACAGTTCGAGATCGGCAAGATCGCCTCGTGGAATGCCGACCGCCAGGTGGAGGTGCTCGACACCAAACCGCGCCGTCCGGAACCGACAGAGATCAAGATCACGGACCTCGTCAACGGCGACCCGAAGGCCTTCATTCCCGCATCGCAGCAGTGGGAAGGCGCGTATGTGGTGATCAAGGACGCGAGCGTCGGAACGGTGACAAAAAACACCTCGACCGGACGCTACACGTGGACAGTCACCGACGGCAAGGGCAACTCGATCGGCGTGTACGATCAGAGCGTGTATTTCCGCGGTGGTTCACAGGGATTCGATCCGAACTGGGCACCGCCTCCCGCGGGCACACAGCTCACCTACATCCGCGGCGTCATCACCAGCTCCGGCCAGGGCATCGTCATCGCCCCGATCTATCCCGGCGACATCGTGCTCGGCAGTTTCCCGCCGACCATCCGTGGTCTGAAGCGCGACATCGGCATCCCGACCTCCTCGCAGGAAGTGACCGTCACGGCAACCGTCGAGACCGCGCGTCCGGGCGGCAGCATCGCCACGGCCGAACTCGAGTACGGCCAGGGCGCGACGAGTCTGGGCAAAGTAACGATGACATGGGACGCCACCAGCAAACTCGCGACGGGAAAGATTCCGGCGCAGGCCGACGGTGCGGTAATCTGGTACACCCTCAAAGCCACCGACGACAAGAATGAATCGGCGCTGTATCCCGCAGCCGGCGCGAAGGCGCGTCCGTTCTTCATCGTGCGCAACGGCGCGACCCGCATCCGCGACATCCAGTACACGCCGTACAGCGACGGCGCGCCGGGCTGTCTCGACGCCACCGTGAGCGTGCGCGGCACCGTCGTGTCGGCAGCCGACTCGACATCGCTCAGTCTCGTGTACATCATGGACGACACCGCCCCCTGGTCGGGCATCATGGTGCGCGGCGACGCGGCCATCCGCGCACTCGCGCTCGGCGAGGACGTGACCGTCAGCGGCAAGGTGGCCGAGGGCTACAGCAGCGCCACCAACGGCAACACCGCGATCATCGACGCGACAGTTGTGACCAAACACGGCACCGCGGCGGTGCCCGCACCCGTGAATCTCACGACCGGCGCCTTCCGCAGCGGCGTGGTGACCGACGGCACGCCGGACGCCGAACAGTGGGAAGGCATGCTTGTGCGCTTCGCGACGCTCACCGTCACCGCACGTAATGCCGACGCACCCGCCGGGAGCAACTTCGGCGAATTCCTCGTGACCGACGGCAGCGGCGACATGCGTGTGGACGATTTCGGTTCGTGGAAAAAAGTGTACACTACCGATTCCAGCAAGACCACGCTCACACTGTTGAAGGAAGGCACACGCCTTGCCTCGCTGACGGGCATCATGTTCTTCAACTTCGGCAACTACAAACTCGAGCCGCGCAACGCGGGCGATTTCGACGGCGTGACCGGCATCTCGTACACACCGGCCAGCCCCGCACGCGCCACATTACACGCGAGCTATCCGAATCCCGTCGCCGCCGGATCAGTCGCGACGCTGCGTTTCGAGACAGCGGAAACGGGCAGCGCCTCCCTTGCGCTGTTCGACGCGCTCGGCCGCCGCGTCGTCACACTGTTCGAGGGTGAGACGCGTCCGGGCCAGTACAGCGTGCCCTTCAACACCGCGTCGCTCGCGCCGGGCGTCTATCACTACCAGCTTCTCGCCGGTTCCGCGCTGCTGCGCGGATCGCTGATCATCCGCTGACCGGCGACATGCCGTATCGTCGTTTTGTCCTGGGCATATGCACCGCGGCCGTCGCCTGTGTGATGGCCGCGTGTGCATGCCACGGCACCCGCGGAGCGGATGACTACGCGAGCCCGTACGTCGTCGGCCTCTCGACAGGCGGAGGATTTTCGGGCATGCACACGGGCGCGGTTATCGACGCGCGGGGTGTGGTGACGCGGTGGGAAGGCCTGTACGGCAAGAAGGACGCCGTGCGTCCGGCCGGACGCCTGCACACCGACGAGCTGCGCGCACTGACGTCGCTGATCGACAGCGCGGGCATATTTGATCTGCGTCTTGCGGACACGGGAAACATGACCACCACGCTGACCATCGAACGCGGCGAGCGGGTGTACACCTGGTCCTGGCCGGGAACGGAAAGTGATCCCGACACCGTCCCCGCGCCGCTGCGGCCGCTGGTGGAACGGCTCCGTTCCACACTCGCCGCGCACACACAACAGAATTAAAGACCGTTTTATCCGATAGACGTGCCGGACGGATTCGTCCGCCGAGGAGAGACACCGACATGTACACACACATCCTTCGTTTCCTCGCATCCGCGCGGCCGGGCCTGATCCTGGCACTGCTCGCGACGTTTGCCGCCTCCGTGCCCGCCCAGCAGCCGGCGGCATTTAAACGCCGCATCATGGAGCGCCGCGCGGCCTTTCACGGCACCGCCGATGCGGCCGCCGCGGAGAAGGTGGGCGCCTCGCTGCGCGAATGGACACGATCGTCGGAGGTTCTCTCGCGGCGTCCGGAATTGCGCGCGGCGCGCGGACTCACGCCCGCGCAGATCCTCGCCTACGACGGCATCGCGCGACGTGTGGCCGGACTGCGCGTGTCGTGGGACGAGCGCGGCGCGCTGCCCATCAGCATCGCGGCCCCCGTGCTTGCGCGTGGATACTCGCAGGCCGCCGAGGCGGATGTGGAGGCGGTTGCCGCGCAGTTCTTCAGTGATTTTGCCGGACTGTTCCGGTTGAACGCCGCGAGCGACGAATTCCGTCTTCTCTCGCTCACGCGTGATGAATCGGGCGCGTCCCACGCGCGTTTTGCGCAGTATCACAACGGCGTCGCCGTGTGGGGTTCCGAGGCCGTGCTGCAGTTCAGCGCGCGCGGCGACCTGGTGCTGTATATGGGACGCACGCGGCCCACGCCCGTGTGTTCCGTCACACCCGCGCTTACACGGTACAACGCGATGGTGACCGCGCACAACTCGCTGCCGGGGGCCAACACACCCGGCTTTGAACACGAGGCACGGCTCGTCTGTTTTGCGCGCGAGGCCTCCGATGCCGCGGCGCTCGCCTACGAGGTGGAATTCACGCCCACCGCCTCGTCGCGCTGGATCGTGTTTGTCGACGCGCTCGACGGCCGCGTGCTGCTGCGCTACAATGCCGCGTGCGCCGATGGTCCGGCCAAGGGCAGCGCCACGGATCTGCTCGGACGCACCCGCGACATCGATGTGTATCTGCATCAGGGCAACTACTACATGCTGGACGCCTCGCGGCCCATGTACCGCGCGGGTGAGAGCACAATACCCGACGGACCCGCGGGCGCCATTCTCACACTCGACGCGCAGAACACCGACCTCGCCTCCGTCCGTCACGTGACCTCGGCCTCGAACACATGGACCGATGCCTCGGCCGTGTCGGCGCACGCCTTCGCGGGCGACACCTACGAGTACTTCCGCGCCACGCACAACCGCAACGGCATCGACGGCCGCGGCAGCACGATCATCTCGATCGTCAATGCCACCGACAACGGGCAGCCGATGGAAAATGCCTACTGGAACGGCCGCGTGATGGTGTACGGCAACGGCGGCGCCACCTTCAAGCCGCTCGCCGGAGCACTCGATGTTGCGGCGCATGAAATGACACACGGCGTCACGGAACACAGCGCGGGCTTGATGTATCTCGGCCAGTCCGGCGCCCTCAACGAGGCCTTCAGCGACATGTTCGCCGCGATGGTGGACCGCGACGACTGGCGCATCGGCGAGGACGTGGTCCGCACCGGCACGCCATACCCTTCGGGCGCGCTGCGCGACATGGCCGACCCGCACAACGGCGCCTCGAGCGGCTCGCCCGCCTGGCAGCCCAAACACATGAACGAATTTGTGGTACTGTCGGACGCCGAGGACAACGGCGGCGTACATGTGAACAGCGGCATCCCGAATCACGCGGCATATCTGCTATCGCAATCGATAGGCAGGGAGAAGGCAGAAAAAATCCTGTACCGCGCCCTCACGACCAAACTCACCATGCAGTCGCGTTTTGTCGATTTCCGCCTGGCCCTCATACGCAGCGCCGACGAGTTGCACGGCACGGGATCTCCCGAAAGCGCCGCGTGTGCGGCTGCGTGTGATCAGGTCGGCATCGTGGACGGCAGCGGCACACGTCCGCCGGCGGATCTTCCGCCCGTCAACGGCGCGGATCGTCTGCTCTTTGTCAGCACCGACGTCAGTGATCCTGTGTACCTGTGGACGGTACAGCCGCCCGCGGGACCGAGCGATTTTACATCCATCTCGAGCACGCCCGTTTTCTCGCGGCCGTCCGTCGCCGACGACGGCAGCGTCGCGGTGTTTATCGACTTCGAGGGCAACATCCGCGCGGTGAGTCTGGATCCGGCTGCCCCGAACGAACAGATCATCGACAGCAGCGGCATCTGGGGTTCGCTGGCGCTGAGCCGCGACAAGCGCCTGCTTGCGCTCACCTCGCTGCTGCAGGAACCGAGCATCTACGTGATCGATCTGGGCGCGGCCACACCCGACGCGCGCGAGTTCACTCTGTACTGCCCGACATACTCGGGCGAGGGACTCCCCGACGTGGCGAAATATCCCGACGCGATGGACTTCAGTCCCGACAACACCTCGCTGCTGTACGACGTGTACAACGAAATCACCGTCGGCACGGCGCCCATCGGTTTCTGGGAGATCAACCTCCTGTCGGTGTGGGATGCCAAAAACACGAGTTTCGGATCCGGTACTATTTATCGCCTGTTCCCGCAGGAGACGGGCATCGATCTCGGCAACGCCACGTTTGCGCGCAATTCGCAGAACGTGATCGTCTTCGACGCGAAAGACAACGGCAGCAACGAAGGTGCTATCGCAGCAGCAAACTTGCTCACGGACGAGGTAAGCCTCATCGCGCGCGTCGCACACACAGAACCCGGCACGCCGTCGTATCGCGGCGACGACCGCGTCGTGTCGTTCTCGTCGAGCGCCTTGTCGAGCAGCGGACGTGATTCCATTTACACCGTGGATGTGGCGGCCGACCGTGTCACGGCGCTGGGCGCGCCGCAGGGTTTTGTTCCCTCGGGCATCTATCCGATCTGGTACCGCCGCGGATTACGGCCCAGCGCCATCGGTGAAACGGCTCCGGCACGCGGCACATGGATCCTTGAAGGCAATTACCCGAATCCGTTCAACCCGTCCACGTCGATACGATTCACAGCGCCGAGCGCGGGTGATGTACGCCTGAGTGTGTACGACGTGATGGGACGCGAAATCGCGGTGCTGCTTTCGGGCACGGTGAGTGAAGGCACACACATCGTGCAGTGGGACGGCACCGACGCGTCAGGCCGCGCCTGCGCCTCGGGACTCTACATCGCGCGCCTGCGCAACGCTAAGGGTGTTTCCACACTGCACATGCTGCTTGCACAGTGACGCGGGAGCGGACGTGACACACACTGCACCCTTCACAGTCACCATGCGGCAGCTAGTGCTCGCACTCGGCTGCGCCCTGCTGTTGGTGTCGTGCACCGACACACCCGGCGGACCCGGCGCGGACAATCTGGCGCCCGAGACACATCTGTCGCTTGTGCCCGACAGCACATTACGCACCACGCCGAGCAGGCAGCACCTGCACTGGTGGGGCGACGATCCCGACGGCCTCGTGCGCGGCTACTTCGTGAGTCTCGACGGCGCGACATGGAGCTTCACCACAAAAAACGACAGCGTCTTTGCCCTCACCCTCTCGGGCACCGACAGCGCCTACGTGTTCCGCGTGCGCGCGGTGGACGATCAGGGCAACGGCGTGTATGATCCGGGTGAACCGTACAGCGACACAAACAAAAACGGCGTGAGGGATGCAGCCGAATCGTTCACCGATCTCGGCCTCGCCGATCCGACACCCGCCGAGCTGCGTATCCCCGTGCGGAACTCTCCGCCCGTGGTGCAGTTTGTGAAGGGATCCGATGTGCCCGACACCACATTTCCCGTGGCATCGTTTGCGTGGACCGGCACCGATCTTGACGGCGACGAATCGATACGCGAATACCGCTACGCGTTGAACGACACCGTTGCGGCCGCATCGTGGAAGACGCTGCCACGCTCGCAGACCTTCCTCACCCTCTTCGCGCGTGACGGCATACGCGAGGGCGCAAACGTGTTCTACATCAAGGCCGTCGATATCGCCGGCGCCGAAAGCCGCATCGTGCGTATGCCCGCGGAGGGTGATGTGTGGCAGGTCCGCCTCCCACGCACCGAGTTGCTTATCGTGGACGATTACGGTCCCATCGACGAGACCGGACAATTCTACCGCACCATCACCGACACGTTGCTCGGCGGACGTTTCCGCAACGCCGACGTGCTGGACGTGCGCGCGGGCGCGACATCCACAAAGAAGGGTGTCAACGTGCCGCCCTACATCAATCCGACCTTCATCGAGACCTTGAAACTCTTTAAACACGTGATCTGGTACAGCGACAACAATCCCACGCTCGACCTCGCGCAGCTCTCGCTGCCGCAGTATCAGCAGGCCGGCGGAACCGTGCTGTACACGGCGTCGTTTCCCGAGAGCGCCGTCGATCCGCGCGGAGGCATCACCGACTTCACACCGGTCGACAGCATCGCGCCCGTGCCCATACAGTTCATTCCGATGAACACGCCGCTCGAGCCCGATACCGAATCGCCCGGCTATCCACAGCTCAAGCGCGACACACGCGGACAGCCCGTGGCGTTTGTGCGCGGACTCTCGCGCAAGATCAACGCGCGGAACCTGTACCGGCTGGGCAGCGACACACGCTGGCAGGGCAATCCCGTCGTTGCCGTACGCAGCGGCGACAAACGTTTTGTGCTGTTCTCCATACCGCTCAATCGTTTCGACGGCCTCGGCAACACCGGCGACGTCATCTCGCGCATCTTCACCCAGGAGTTCGGCGCCCGATGAAACGCTGCCTCAATCAAATCACGTCGCGCTTCGACTTCGCTCAGCGAGACACAGCGTCCACGTCGCGCTTCGACTTCGCTCAGCGAGACACTCAGTCCTTGTTCCGCTCCCTACTCCCTACTCCCCACTCCCTACTCCCAACTCCCCACTCCTCAGTGTCGTCGCGCTTCGACTTCGCTCAGCGAGACACCGGGTCGTTGTTCCGCTCCCTACTCCCTACTCCCCACTCCCTACTCCCCACTCCCCACTCCTCAGTGTCGTCGCGCTTCGACTTCGCTCAGCGAGACACCGGGTCGTTGTTCCGCTCCCCCGTCCCTCGTCCCTCGTCCCTACTCCCAACTCCCAACTCCTCAGTGCCGTCGCGCTTTCCCGCTAGCGGGACTCAGCGAGACACCGGGTCGTTGTTCCGCTCCCTACTCCCCACTCCCCACTCCCAACTCCCTACTCCCAACTCCCTACTCCCCACTCCCCACTCCCTACTCCCCCTGCTCATCATACTCGCGCTCGCACTCGCGATGCCGCTCTACGCGCAAAAGGGATCGATCACGGGAACAGTGCGGGATGCAAAGACGGGCGAGGCGCTGATCGGAGTGAACCTGCTCGTGAAGGGCACCTATTACGGTGCCTCGACCAAGGTGGACGGCAGTTACACGATACGCGACATGAATCCGGGGCAATACACACTCGACGTGTCGCTGCTCGGATACACCAAGGTGCAGAAGACCGGCGTGACGGTGAGCGCGGGCAAGGCCACACGTATCGACTTCTCGCTCGAGGAGACCATGCTGTCGCTCAGCGAGGAAGTGGTGATCATCGGCGAGAAACCCCTGCTCGACATCGAACAGACCTCGAGTTCCCGCACCGTATCGGCCGACGACATCGCGGTGGCGGTGATAGAAAACGTGACCGACGTCGTGTCGCAGCAGACGGGCGTAGTAAAATCGGACAATGAGATCCACATTCGCGGCGGACGTTCACACGAGGCGGCCTTTCTGCTCGACGGCGTGTCGGTGCAGGATCCGCTCGCGGGCACGGGTTTCGGCCTGCAGCTCAGCGCGGCCTCGATCGAGGAAATCGAAGTCATGACCGGCGGCTTCAACGCCGAGTTCGGACAGGCGACCTCGGGCGTCGTGAACGTCACCACACGCGACGCGAGCGACCGCTACCGCGGCTCCTTCTCGTGGAAACGCGACGACCTCGGTTTCAACAGCGACTCGCGCTCGAATTGGAACACCGACATACGCGAGGCAACACTCAGCGGACCCGAACCCATCACCAGCACACTGCTGCCCGCGATCGGTGTGGATCTGCCCGGCACACTCTCGTTCTTCACCAGCTTTTACTCCGGACTCTCCGACGGTTTCACACGCCTCGTGCCCGTGATATCGGGCGGACGTGAAACGGGCGCCTACCGCGTCGCAACCGCGTCGCAGCTCAACTCGTCGATATTCGGCGGCACACGATTTGCGCCGCGGCAGGACAACAATTGGTACTGGCTCGGCAAACTCACCTGGGCCGTCGCGCCGACGATGAAGCTGCGTTACTCGTACAACCAGTCCGTCTCCATCAATCAGAACTCGCAGTCGCTGCAGACAAATCTCGAGTACGTGGAACCCAGCCCCGGCTTCCCCTACGAATTTGTCAACATCCTCGACGGCGCCAACACGTACACACACAACACCATTTTCCATTCACTGAGCTGGACGCACACCATCGACACCAAGTCGTTTTACGAGATCCGCTTCAGCCGTTTCTTCACGCAATTGCGCGCCGACGCAAACGGCAAGGACTGGCGCTCGTACACCGAACCGCGCGACCTCGTGCGTTTCCCCGTCGAATACTACAACCTCGACCGCGACACCGTGGGTGTGATTCCCGGCGACGGCTTCTGGGACACGGGCAACGGTTTCACCTGGCACGATCACCATGTGGAGGAATACACCCTGCGCGGCGATTACACCAGCGCCTTCACCGAAAAGAACAAGTTCAAGGCCGGTCTCGAGGCCACCTTCGGCGAGATGCAGGTGGTGGACATCTACAAACCGTGGATCGGCGAACTCGGACTCAACAACGACGTGTACAAAGTGTATCCCGCGCGCGGCGCCTTCTACGCGCAGGACAACATCAACTTCAGCGGCATGATCCTCAACGTGGGCGCGCGGCTCGACTGGTGGATGCCGGGCAAATTTGTCGACGACGCGGTGGCCAATCCCGACGTCGTGACGATACCGCAGAGCGTGCGCGATTCGTATATGGACAACACCTTCGGACTCTTCGGCCGCCGCTTCAAGGCGCGTGTGAGTCCGCGCCTCGGCATCTCGCATCCCGTGAGCGACAATCAGACGCTGTTTTTCTCGTACGGACATTTCACCAAGCTGCCGCGGCCGCAGTTTGTGTACGCAAAACTCAATCCGGTGTCCGCCAAATCCACCTTCCAGAAATTCGGCAATCCCGATCTGAATCCCGAAACCACCGTGTCGTATGAACTGGGTCTGCGCAATCAGTTCACCGAAAACGACGTGTTCACCCTCACCGCGTATTATCGCGACATCTTCGACTACGTGTCCACCCGCTCCGCAAAAATCACGAGCAGCCGCTTCGCGGGCGGATCGTACATCACTTATGTCAATCAGGATTACGCGCGCACACGCGGCATGGAGGCCGAGTACAAAAAACGTATCGGCCGCTGGCTGCGCGGCGGCGCGTCGCTTACCTATTCGCTGGCGACGGGCAAGAGTTCCTCGGCCGACGAGGGCGCGCTGGTGCAGCGTGGCGATCTCGAGGAATCGATCAAGGAAGATTATGTGATTTGGGACCGTCCCTTGCAGGCCTCGCTGTGGACGAACTTCCTCGTCGCAAAAGATGCACCGCTGTTCGGCGTAGCGGGGCTGGACGATGTGTCGCTGTATGTGCGGCTGTTCTATCAGTCCGGCAAACGCTACACGCCGCAACTGCAGATCGGTACCGATCCCTTGAGCGGACGTCCCGTGTACGACCGCGACCGCTCGCGGCTCAACGGCGCTGTGGGTGACGACTGGTTCTGGATCGATGTCAATCTCGAGAAACGTATCCGTGTGTGGGGACTCGATCTGGCGCTGCAGGTGGAGATCACGAATCTGCTGGACCGCAAGAATCCGACCATCATCAATCCCGTGACGGGCCGCGCCTACGAATACGGCGATCCGACTCCCGGCTCGTACAACGATCCGTTGTACCCCGATCTGCAGGCCCCGCTGAATCCGTATCCGTACAACACGGCCCGTTACCTCGCGCCGCGCAACATCCGCGCCGGATTCTCCCTTACCTTCTGACGCCGGCGCCCATGAAACGTAGACACATCCTCCCCGTCCTTCTCGTGTGCCTGTGCTGCGCCGCGGCCCCCACGCGCGCGCAGGTCATTCCCCTGCTCGGCGGACAGCGCGCGGGCATCTCGTCGTTACAATTCCTCAAGATCGGCGTCGGCGCACGCGCCGCGGCCTTGGGTGAAGCCGCCGTGGCCGTGGTGGACGACGCGACGGCGCTGCACTACAATCCCGCCGGCATCGCCAACATCGCCGAGAATCAGGTCCATTTCTCCCATACCTCCTGGTTTGTCGATCTGCGTCACGCGTTTGTGGGCGCGGTGTACCGTCTGTCGTCCGCCGACGCCGTCGGTGTGTCGTTCACCTCGCTTTCCACCGACGACATGGAGATCACCACCGAGACACAACCCGGCGGCACGGGCCGTTACTTCTCGTACGGCGACATGGCCGTGGGACTCACCTACGCGCGCGCGCTCACGCAGCAGTTCTCGTTCGGCGCGACGGTGCGTTATGTGGAGGAGACCATCGACCGCCTGCACACACGCGCGGTGCTGCTGGATCTCGGCACCGCCTATCACACCGGACTCGGCAGCACACGGTTCTCGGTCGCCGTGACCAATTTCGGCGGCAACGTGTCGCCCGAAGGCACCGTGACACCACAGCGCGGCGCGCCGGTGTCGTCGTTCCAGGAATTTTCGCCGCCCACCCTGTTCCGCATCGGTTTTGCGTTCGAGCCCTACGAGGACGACACACACCGCCTCACCACCTCCGTGCAGCTCAATCACCCGAACGACAACAGCGAGAACGTGTCGCTGGGACTCGAGTACAGTTGGGGCAAACTCTTCCACCTCCGCGGCGGCTACAAGATCAATGTGGACGAGGAACAATTCGCCCTAGGCGCGGGTATGTCCACCTCCGTCGGTTTTGCACGCGCCGCCTTCGACTACGCCTTCACCGCACACGAGACGCTCGACGCGGTGCACCGGCTTTCCCTGACACTCGGATTCTGAGCCACGATGCGCCGATACTCCCCTATACTGCTCCCCGCCGTCTGCCTCCTGCTTGCCCTCGGCACAGGATGCGGCGATCCCTTCGAACTCGACGACCTCGGGGAAACCAAACCGGGCGCGCAGTACGGCGACACCTCCTACGTGCTGCAGCAGCCCGTGTGGACCGGCTTCAACCGTCCCACCGACGTGCTGGCCGGCCGCGAGCCCTTCCTGTACGTGTGTGACGCGGGCAACAACCGTATCGTGATGATGGATCTTGCGGGCGCCGTGATAGGCGCGTCGCGCGAAATACGGAATCCCGTGGCGATGGCGCAGGATTACCGCCTGCGCCTGCTGGTGTGTGCGGAGTTCGACACGCTGGTGGACGGCGCCACCGTCACCTTCGGCGCCGTGTACGCGCTCGATATGGTTGCGGCCTCACACAACATCACCCGCGCGGCGGTGACACGGCTGTACTTCGATCCGCTCGCGCCGCAGCGCCGCTACACGGGCATCGGCGTGCTGGCCGACAACAGTTTCTACGTGGCGCGCACCGGACCGAACAACAGCAGCATCGTCGATCCCGACGATGCCGTGTTGCTCTTCGATAAAAACGGTGTGTTGCAGCCACGTGTCACCTGGCCGCTGCTGAATGTGGACGGCACGGGCCTTACCGCCATCACACGCCCCACGGCCCTGGCCACCTTCCCGCGGCGCACAAGCGACTTCCTCTTCACACAACGCGGCAGCAACGCGTTGTTCCGCGCGCAGTGGATCACCATGCGCACCACCGGCGACGTGTCGCAATGGGAATCGTATTACACCCCCGCGCGCGACGGCGCCATCGACTTCCTGCGCCCCGCCCTCTTTAAACGCCCCGAGGACATCACCGTCGACGCCGCGGGCAACGTCTTTGTCGTTGACGCCGAAACCGACAGCGTGTATCGCTTCAACTCCTCCGGCTTTATCACACAGGCCTTCGGTGGCCGCACACAGTTCAACGCCCCCGAAGGCATCGCCGTCTTCGACAAAACGCTCTACGTCGCAGATACACAGAACAATCGGATACTGCGGTTCATTCTCTCGACCGATTTGCGCTAGCTGTTGAGTCGGGAGTGGGGAGTTGGGAGTAGGGAGTTGGGAGTTCGGAGTTCGGACATGGGAGAGCGAGACAGCAACGTAGTGTCTCACTGAGCGAAGTCGAAGTGCGACGGCACTGGGTACTGGGAAGTCGGAGCGGCACATCTAAGTAGTGTCACGCTGAGTCCCGCTAGCGGGAAAGTGCGACGACACTGGGTACTTGGTACTGGGAACTGGGTACTGGGAAGACGGAGCGGCACATCTAAGTAGTGTCTCGCTGAGTCCCGCTAGCGGGAAAGCGCGATGATACTGCTGAGTTGGGAGTTCAGAAGGCCTGCCCCCCGAAGCGCCGCAGGTGCGCGGGCGGGGGAAGACGATGAATCAATCACCCCGCGTTTCGCAGGCCGTTTCGCTGACTCGATTATTTCTCACAGTGGCATTGTAAACAACAAAACTCGTCCATAGATTCGGAACATCGAATCGAAGGACTTGAGCACCTGTGGCTATCTTCCTCGAAACGATCGAAGTAGGTGAGCCATCGTATCAAGGTGCTGTGGTGCTGCGTTTCGCGTCTGCTGACACTTTGACGTGTGTCTACAGGGATAAACCACACGGATATGGTTGTCATGACTTTCACCGCGATCACGCGAAAAAAATAACACAACGAAACTACAGGCAAGAATACGAGAGTGCAGGGGGTATGGTGGCGGCAAACTTCAAGAGTGATGATAGCTTCCTAAGAAAACTTGCAGTGGGTGCCGCTGGGACGAATGCAACAATAGACCGCCTGAAGGAGCTTGGTTTTAAGCCGATTGAGTTGGAACGCGGCTCGACCGGCTTTAAGATTTGGAAGAAGATCAAGATCAAACGCGTCCGTGTACCCGACATTTTATGCCTCCAGACGGGACTGCGTTTTGAATCCAGAGGCAAGACCAAGCCGGAAATTTCGATGTCCCACTCGCTGAAAGACCCGAAGCGCGCGTGGGATGCGGGAATGCGCGACGATGACTTCGTTTCGATTGTCGTCTTCCAGCAGAGCGCCGAGTCCCCCATCGATGTGACACGCGTCTCACCGGTACAGTTCGTAAAGGTAAAGGACTTACGCGACGCATTTACTCAAAAGCGCGTGTCCATCACTACGCCGAAGGGGGTTGAGGAAGGTTCAGAAATCCGCGTAATTTGGACGGCTGCAATAGCAAACCAGCCGTCAACTGTGACCGAGGTGTCGGAAAAGCGAATCAGGTTGACACATTCTCCTACTGGACATATTCAGACCGTTCAGTTGGTTCGTAACAAAGGGGAGAACACGCTGGAGCCGCAGGTGCGTGTTGGGGATACGGTAGAATCAAACCAGATCGTTGCAGCCGCTGTTCCAGTAGCAGTCGCCGTTGCCCGCCCTTCCTCGGTTGATGAAGACTTTTTCGTAGCCAAGCTCACCAGTATCAACTTGAGCGAGCGCTATGCCGCCGCCAAGGCATTACGCTACCGAGGTTACTTGTCTGCACGTCCTGCACTAGCGGGCAGAATTATCCACGCCGAAGAAGACATCTACGTACAACTTGAGGCAGCTGCTGCACTTGCTGCACATAACTATCCCGAAGGATGGGCGTTCATCGAGAGTAAGCTGCGCAGTGCAGTGCTGGATGTCCCCCTTGAGACTCAATTGGAAACTGTCATTGTCATCTCTGAAATTCCGAATATCAGGAGCGAGAACCTCCTTATCGAGATCTTACGCGATGCAACGAGAGATGAAGAACTGCGCGCAGGTGCGGCCTGGGCACTTGGACAATGTGCCACCCGCACTGCAGCAAGCGCACTGGTGGACGCATTCAACTCGAATGCACTTGACGTGAAGACGGAGGCAGCCAGAGCGCTACTCAAAATCACGGGGCCCCAAGTCGACAGTGTCGCCGAGTTGCTCAGGAAATGCTCACCTGACCAGAGGGACGGCATTTCATGGGTCCTCGCTAGATCAGGCGGTTTCGATTTGAACTCCGTGATCGTATCTGCGGATGCAAATCTCAGAAGATGGATCAGCTACATTCTTGGATACGGCAAGGCCCGATTTTCCAAGAGCGATATTGAAGCTATCCAAGAGTCCGATCCAGAGGTCTATTTCGCTGCCTGCGTTCTATGGCAGATTCTGGATAGTTGGGTTGATGGGCTGACCGAGGTTTAGGATGCAATCCCAACCATTATACACTACCCGATATGGTCGTGCCGTTGTAGGAGACGCTTTCGCGCTCATGGGTGAACTCCAAGACGAAAGCGTCGATCTTGTGATGACCTCACCTCCTTTTGCACTGAGGCGGCAGAAATCGTATGGGAATGTTGAGGAGAACGAGTATGTGGCGTGGATCGTGCCATTCGCCAAGGAAGTTTTCAGGGTTCTGAAACAGACTGGAAGTTTTGTACTTGACCTTGGAGGGGCGTATCGCGCAGGGGTGCCATCTCGTTCGCTATACAATTTTCGAGTGCTACTGACGCTTTGCGACGAAGTGGGTTTTCACTTAGCCGAGGATTTCTATTGGTTCAATCCGGCAAAACTCCCCTCTCCCATCGAGTGGGTGAACAAGCGGAAGATTCGCGCAAAAGACTCCGTCAATACGATTTGGTGGTTCAGTAAGACCGACTTCCCAAAGGCTGACGTTCGGAAAGTGCTCGCACCGTACTCCGACAGAATGAAGAAACTGATTCAAGACCCTGAAAGCTTCTATCAACCGAAGAAGCGCCCATCAGGGCACGACATTAGCGCCGGTTTCGGTAAGGATAACGGCGGCGCGATACCGTCGAATCTGCTGAGTATCCCGAATACCGACAGTAATTCATCCTATCTTTGGCTGTGTAAGGAATTCGGTCTGGAACGACATCCAGCGCGGTTTCCAGCAGAATTGCCGGCATTCTTTATCAAGATGTTAACGAACGAAGGGGATACGGTGCTTGACATCTTCGGGGGATCGAATACAACAGGTTTTACCGCAGAGGCGCTGGGTCGCAAATGGATGACGTTCGATCTACGCAGAGACTATTTGGTGGCCTCGGTATTCCGTTTTCTTGAGGGAAGACCGGTCGAGGTCGTTCGAAGGATTCTCTCAGCTTTGGCGTCGGATGACGCCAACGTTATCCTTGAAGACGTGGTATGCAATCTAGCGAATGGATCCAACGCAAAGGTGACACGAGTTGACTTGATTGCCACCCAAGAAGAAACAAGACAGATGGTGCTGCTTGAGGAAGAGGGAAAGTATCAAGCACGACAAAGCACTACAAGAAGGCGGCGCGGTAAACCGCCAGCGTGAAGGCTGACGTTTGATTTAATTGGGCACGTATCATCACCCAAATTGATGTCGCGGCCAACCCCAACTGTACAACCCTGATGATGGGGCCTGATGAATTACGACCCTGATCTTGAATGAGATCAAGGGTGATGGAATCAAAAGACGGGCTGCATCGTAGTATCGGTGCATGTATGAAGCGAAACAGCGCGGCGTGGGTGACAATGCAGCAATACAAAGCGACGAACGGTTGTTTGAATATGTATGCAGAGAGAGTGCCCCGCACATCCCTTCCACCAAGCCCGGCAAAACACCCTCCCCTCTGAACGGAACGGATTCCGCACGTAACAAACGTCTGTTGCACTGGCCGGTTCCGTGATATACTGAGCGGAGTACACATTCCACGGCAGTGCGCACAGTGTCACAATCTGCCGACACACGCTCCCTGTCGGAAGAAATACAGTCCGATGACATGATCCCGTGCTCCGCCACAGGCAACCGACTCTCCCACCTCCCTGACACGGTGTCCGCGTTGCACGACCGGTGTACAGCAACTTGGAAGCAGCATTTCAACGCTGACAAACGCTGCTCTCATCACGTGTACTAGCTACGATTAGACCTGACAGACGGTAGGTTGGTCTGTCTTATTCGAAGACTCAAAAGATGTTGGTAATGTATCGAGGAGTTTTTCTTTTGCAAGCGGTATGGAATCGAGAAAGGTCTGCATCGGCGTCTTGCCA